>JAJIYR010000047.1 GCA_020881085.1 Rickettsia endosymbiont of Bryobia graminum
TTTGGCTAATTAAGTAGTCCGTATATATATCAAGTAATTTTTCTTTCAATTCTTATTACCCAGATTGTATTTTATTCTCTCCTTTTTTATAGCAATTTCTCTCTTCTTTCAACCTTCACTGCGTAACATGAGTTATTTAGACTTATTCTGAAATGCATTATAGCCAATGATTTGCACATCACCCTACACTTAAATCATCATTTATAGCACAGATTATTAAGATAATGATAATAAAATTATCATTACGAGCGATTGTATTAATAACTTTATTATGACTTAACTATATTATTTTGCTATAAAGTAAATATTATAATTTTCATAAGAACAGGTAGCTTTGCCGCCAGAATTAAAATTTGATAAGAAACAACTACTTATAATGGATCAACTAAAACCTTTCATTAAGAATATAGGTAGCAAATCATTTTTAAAATTTTTTACTAGGAATACTCCTAAGAAAAAAGGAATATATTTATACGGCAGTGTTGGCAATGGTAAAACTGCATTAATGCAATATTTTTTTCAGGCATTATCTGTTGAAAAAAAACTAATTACCCATTATCAGCGTTTTATGCAAGATGTACATAAAGATCTTCATAAACTTCAAAATACGATTGAATCTAAAAACAATATTATTAAGAAAATTACCAAAAATTATACCAATCAATTTTCGGTGATATGTATAGATGAATTTGAGATTAAAGATATAACTGATGCTATGATAATAGGCCCTTTAATTCTTGGATTGATACAAAGCAAGGTATTTATCTTTATTACAAGTAATACTAAACCAGATAATTTATATAAAGATGGGTTACAAAGAAATTCCTTTATACCAATAATCAAAGAAATAGAACAAAAATTTGAAGTTATCCATTTAAATAACAATCATGATTATCGATTAGATAAGATTATACAAAAGCATAATAGACACATAATTTATCCAATTGATAAAGAAAGTGATACTGAAATAAAAAACCTTATCTCAGATTTAACGGAATATGATAACTTAAAACCAGTAAGTATAGAAGTTTTTGGTCGTATAATAGATTTTAAAACCGCCAATCAAAAAGTATTAGTTACAGATTTTGCAGAAATGTTCGAAAGACAATTAGGTTATGTTGATTATGTAAATATTTGCCAAAGATTTCCTATAATAGTAGTAAAAAATATCTATACAATAGATTATCCTAATACAGATTTAGCCGTAAGGTTTATTAATTTCGTAGATAATGCTTATTTTTACAAGATTAAGCTATTTATGACTCTGGAAGTAGAGCCAGCAAAAATATACCTAAACGGTCATCGTAATGATGAATTTAAAAGAACGATTTCAAGATTACACGAAATAAATAGCAATTCTTATGCCAATAGCTAATCTAGGAAAATTTATCACATTTGAAGGCGGTGAGGGATGTGGCAAATCTACCCAAAGTAAATTACTATATCAATATCTAGTATCAAAAAATATTCCTGTAGATTTAACTCGGGAAGTCGGAGGAACCTATACCGCCGAAAAAATGCGAGAAATTCTAGTTCATCAAGAATTACTCCCTATGTCTGAATTATTGCAAGTTATGGCGGCTCGCCATGAACATGTTCATAAGAGAATTATTCCTAAATTAAATTCTGGGATTTGGGTAATCTGCGATAGATTTATAGATTCTACCGCTTGTTATCAAGGACAAGATCTAGGCATTGACCTGGTATATGATTTACATAACTCTTTAATATCCTCTCTTATTCCTGACTGCACGTTTTGGATTGATATAAATCCCAATATAGCTTTACCAAGATCACTAAAACAAGGTGAGGTAAATAAATTCGAGCATAAAAATCTTGCATTTCATCAACAAGTTTATGACAAATTTAAAGATATATCATTAAAATTTTCAGACAGAATAATACCAATACAAGCAACAGATCTTAAAGTAGAAGAAATTCATCACCTAATATTACAAAATTGTAAGAACAAGTTTGAAGGTTTTATTTAATCTAGCCATAACACAAACCACTAACCTCCTCATAATTAGGTTTACTTCAAACATAATTATGAGGATAAGCATCTATTAATTATTTAGATAAATTAGTATTTCTAATTTCTTCCCATGCCTCTTGAATTTCCTTTAGCACTTCTTTATTTACTTCAACTTCATTATCTTCAAAATCATCTAATGATTTTACAAGATCTTCAAGATCTTGTATTGGTAATTCAGATATATCCTCATCATGATACTCTCTTTCTAAAGATTCAGCTATTTTTTCAACGTCTTTCCAGTGCATTATTTTATCCTAATTATTTTTCAAGGTAATTACTATTTAATCATATCTACCAATAAATTATTTATTAATATATATTATTGATAATAAATATTTAAAGTAAGTGAGATTATTATGCAACTACAATTAACTCCTATTAAGAACTTTCTTGATTACACATTATCAGAAGATCTAGGCATAGGAGGAGATATTACTTCAAAATATTTAGTTGATAAAAATCAAAATATCAAGTTCTTAATAACTCCCAGAGAAGAAATGATAGTCTGTGGATGTAGTATAGCTCAATACTTCTTTAATAATCACTCAAATATTAAATATCAATTTTTTGCAAATGATGGCGATAAGATCACTTCTGAAAATCCTATAATCAAAGGTTCCGGTAATGCTATTGAAATATTAATGTTAGAAAGAACTATTCTAAATTATCTACAACATTTATCTGGTATTGCAACTTTAACTAATCAATATGTTCAAAAAATCACTAATACCAAAACTAAAATTTGTGATACTCGCAAAACTATACCTGGTCTTAGAACCTTACAAAAATACGCTGTTATTTGTGGCAGAGGAAGCAATCATCGATTAGCGTTAGATAGTAGTATATTAATTAAAGATAATCACATATCTATTTGTGGATCTATTGAAAATGCTATACAAAAAGCAAAAAAATTTACTCCACATTATACAAAGATAGAAATAGAGTGCGATAATTTAGATCAGGTGGAAAAAGCTATAGGTTGTGGTGTCGATATTATAATGCTTGATAATATGACATTAGATCAAATTAATGACGCTATTAAAATTATCAGAGGCAGGTGTTTAATTGAGGTTTCAGGAGGAATAAATATAGAAAATATAGAACAAATAGCAAATACTGGTGTTGATTTAGTATCAATAGGTCGTTTAACTAACTCTGCAAGAGCAGTTGATATTGGTTTAGATCTATAACACCCATAGATTCTACTAATCATTCTACAACTTGAATGGGTTTATCAGCTCGCCATATAACATAACCTAAACTGACGTCTTTAGGAGTATAAACTACAACTGGCAGCTTGCTATTATAATTTAGCAATACTTTACTACCACTTAACGATATATCAACTTGTTGCAAAGTGGCTTTTTGATCTGGACATGCCATCATTGTAGAGGTAGGAATATCAGATACATTATCAACGACATAATAATTATACCCCCATCCGGATAGCGTTTTGGTGGATAAATTTCCTGTAAACCATATATGGTTACAATCTTTTTTAAATCTCTTTTGGGTATATTCCCGGCCGCTTGCGGCGTAATATGGAGGAATGAGCAAATATATACACAAAAGTCATAATGTTACGGTACTCCTGTATCACATGGTATTTCCAGCACAATATCGCCGAGCATTGTTTGACTTATCAGTTGATCAAGTATTACGTGACGTATTTTTAACGGTATAAAAGAGATATCAACTAAAATTTTTAGAAATACGGGTTGATGAAGATCATGTCCATTTTTTAGTACAATCTGTACCAACCTATAGCGTAACAAAAATAGTAACAACAATTAAAAGTGTTACAGCTCGTCAAATATCTAGACAGTGTCCACAGGTACAGAAACAATTATGGGCTGGAGAATTTTGGCCGGCTGGATATTTTACTAGTACGGTAGGTAAGCATGGAAATGAAAATATGATAGGAAAATACGGAAAAAAACCGAAGCATGGAATAAAAGAGGGTGGAGAGGGAAAATGAGGTAGCTGGATTCTAAAAGACCCCGCGGCTTGCGGCGGGGATTACTTTGATTTATCCAGCTGATGGTTCAAAACTCGACCTTCAGGTGGAGAACCTTTAGTTTGAAGAAGTCATAGTCGTCATATATAAAATAATAATAGTACACTTTCCCTCTGACGCGCTAGTACATTATCAATCAGTTTAAGCAGTCAGCGCTCCCCATTAAGCTGGCTGACTGCTTACTGATTATGACACATTCACTACTAGTCAGGGTTTAAGAGGCCTTGGTTGAGTACATGAAGAGTAGTCCCGGCGGTAAGCAGCGGGGTATTTTAGATGAAAG
>JAJIYR010000048.1 GCA_020881085.1 Rickettsia endosymbiont of Bryobia graminum
GCTTATTGTAAATTGGAGAAACTTAAAATCAAAACTAAGCTTAATCATTTTGCTATAAAGTATAAGTTATTGGTAAAAGCTAATCAATCTGCTTTTAAGGAATTACATAATATGAATGCTATTACAGCTTAGTGCGTAACATGAGTAGGTAAAACATTGATACTACATAATATAGCGCAGGCAATAGGTAAGTCAAAGTGACTACCTTCTTTTTCTAAATCAGCAGGTGATAGATTTATTAATATCTTTTTTGTAGGTAAGGCCAGGCCAATTGAAGAAAGAGCGGCTCTAACCCTTTCTTTTGATTCAGCAATAGTTTTATCTGCAAGACCAACAATAATAAAATTAGGGATACCTGGTGATACTTGTACTTGTACGTCAATATCAATAATATCAATGCCCCTAAATGTTAAGCTATGAAGATGTACTACCACCAATGATCCTCTTAATAAAATAATTATTTAATATTAATAATTTCTAGTAAGATCTATGTGGGAGGATTGTTATAATATAAAGCTATCTGTGATTCAAATTAGCATTATATATTTGTTATTTAGATGCCATTCCTAGATACGTTGGTAATGGCATCTTTTTTATAATTTACAAAATAAATTTTACTAGATCAATATTTTGTACAACTTTTGATAGCTGTTTGTCTACAAAAATCTCATCAATAATTATATTTTTTTCTTTCATATCGCTTGCATTAAAACTTATATCTTCTAGCAAATGTTCTAAAATAGTATGTAGTCTTCTTGCCCCGATATCTTCAACTTCCAAATTGACATTAGTAGCATAATCAGCAATTTTCTCTATCGCTTGTTTAGTAAATTCTAATTTCACTCCTTCAGTACCAAGTAAAGCTATGTATTGTTTTATTAAACTTGACTCAGGTTCAATAAGAATTTTTACTAAATCTTCTTTAGTAAGTGAATTTAATTCAACTCTAATTGGTAGCCTTCCTTGCAATTCGGGTAATAAATCTGATGGTTTTGATAAGTGAAATGCACCTGAAGCAATAAATAATATATGAGTTGTTTCCACAGGGCCATATTTGGTATTAACTGTAGTACCTTCAATTAGCGGCAATAAATCTCTTTGTACTCCTTCTCTGCTAACAGAGGTTTTATCTTCAGATTTTGAAGCAATTTTATCTATTTCATCAATAAATACTATTCCATCTTCCTGTACAAGTCTAATAGCATCTTTAGTAATTTTTTCTAAATCAATAATTTTCTCTGACTCTTCACTAGTAACTATACTTATTGCTTCTTTTACTAACATTTTTTTACTTTTGGTTTTATGACTACCAATAGCTTTACCAATCATATCAGAGATATTTAGAATACCCATTGTTCCTGACATTCCAGGAATTTCAAAATTATTACTTAAGTTACCAGTATCAACAATATTAATCTCAATTTCAGTATTATCTAATTCCCCTTGGTTAAGTTTTTCTTGAAATTTTTCTCTAGTTTCAGGTGATGCTGATTTGCCTACCAATGCATCTAAAATTCGTTCTACCATTTTTTCTTTAGCGTTAATAGCAACTTCTTTTTTAGCATTAGCTTTTTGCATACTCACAGCTATTTCAACAAGATCTCTAATTATAGATTCAACATCTCTTCCAACATAACCTACTTCAGTAAACTTTGTAGCTTCTACTTTTAAAAATGGAGAATTAGAAAGCTTAGCAAGTCGTCTTGCTACTTCTGTTTTACCTACCCCTGTTGCTCCTATCATTAAAATATTTTTAGGAACGATATCTTGTCTCAGAGGTTCATTAACTCTTTTTCTTCTATAGCGATTTCTAAGAGCAATAGCTACAGCCTTTTTAGCTTTATTTTGACCTACGATAAATCTATTAAGTTCAACTACAATTTTACTGGGGCTTAATCCCATAGATGTTTTTTTATTCATATAACTTTTTCTAAAATAATATTATGATTAGAGAATACGCAAGTATCAGCAGCAATATTCATCGATTTTAAGGCTATTTCTTCAGCTGTTAAATTATTGTCAAAAGATAATAAAGCCTTTGCAGCTGATAGAGCGAATACCCCCCCCCAGAACCAATAGCTGCAACATTATCTAGATCAACAACATCACCATTTCCTGTTAGAATTAGTGCATTTTTTTATCAGCAGCAATCATCATGGCTTCTAATTTACGTAAGTATTTATCGCCACGCCATTCTTTTGCTAATTCTACTGCACTTCTCAGTAAATGATGAGAATGCTTTTCAAGTTTTGCTTCTAGTTTTTCAAATAAAGTTAAGCCATCAGCAGTAGATCCAGCAAAGCCAGCAATTATACTATTATTATGCATGGTTCTTAATTTTCTTGCCGTTGCTTTAAGTATGGTATTGCCATGGGAAACTTGACCATCGGCAGCAATAACTACGTCTTCTCCTTTTCTTAGGCAAAGTATAGTAGTCCCATGTAAAGATTGTGATAAATTATCTGACATAAAGAATTTTTAATATTGATTTTATATGTTTATTATATAATGTAATGTATTGTAATAGTAGGTTACTTTATCTAAGTAATCACTAATATTAGAATTACAAGATTAATTTTATGAATATTTACTCAATATATGTGAATCCTGATAAAAAAGACAATAATTTTATCCTTGTAAAACAGGGGTTTTCCTTGTTTGCTGCTGTCTTTAATATTTTTTGGGCTCTTTATCATAGAATGTGGTTAGCGTTAATAATAACCTTAATTCTTAACATAGCTATTTTTAGTGTTGATTCTTATAATTTATCTAATCTGACTCAAATAGTTATAGTACTAATATTTGGTTTTTTTGGAGCTGATATGAGAGAATATGATTTAGAGAGAAAACAATATTCTCTTGAAGATATAATATTAGCAGATTCTGAAATTGAAGCAGAGTTGAAATTTTTAGAAAGAGCGTATAAAGAGTGAATAATATGTACGATAAAAATAATATTTTTGCAAAAATTATTAACCAAGAAATTCCAGCTACTGTGATTTATGAAGATGCAAATATATTAGCATTTAATGATATCAATCCTGTAGCACCTATTCATATAATAGTAATTCCTAAAAAGGAATATATTGATTATCAAGATTTTATAACTAAAGCTTCTAGTGAAGAAATTAAAGACTACTTTCAAAAATTATCCCATATTGCTAAAATTGCAGGTTTAAACAATGATGGTTATCGTTTGACTACTAACAAAGGACCGAAATCTGGGCAAAGCATTTTTCATTTTCATTTTCATATTATTGGTGGAAAAGAATTTTCTAAATTGATTGGTTAAGAATTTTTATTATGAAAGCTAAATTTAATATCCGCTTAGCAAAAATCTCTGACGTTCCACTACTTTTACCTTTAATTGAACAGTTAGGTTACCCAACCTTTAAAGAAGAATTAGAAATTAGATTTGAAAGATTTGTCTCCAATGAGGATTATGGAGTTGCTATTGCATGTATAGATCATAAAATTATAGGTTTTGTTGCGTGGTCTAAATCTCTACTTTTTATTTCAGATAAAACAAGATTTCATATTGAAGGGTTAATAGTTGATAAATTATTTCGTGGTTGCGGAGTTGGAAAAGAATTAATGAATTATATAGAAAAAATTGCTGATCAATATGGACCGTCTATCATTGATCTTACTTCTGGCCTTAGACGTAGCAGTGATGGGACGCATGAGTTTTATAAAAAACTTAACTATCACAATGATGGGTGTATGGCAAAACTCTATTTAAGAAAAGAAATATGATTCAAGGTTTTATTAAGCCTAATTATAAATATTGATATTCTAATATAATAATGTATTTAATTTAACCAACTAATTTAAAAATAATTTATGATAAAAAAATATACTATTGCAGTAGTAGGGGCAAGCGGTAACGTTGGACAAGAGATTTTAGAAATTTTATCTGAAAGATCATTTCCTGTAGGTAATATACATGTTGTAGCTTCACCTGATTCTTTAGGTAAAGAAGTTAGTTTTGGTGAAAAAACTATAAAAATTACTAATATTGATAATATAGATTTTAGTAAAATTGACATTGCTTTTTTTGCTGCTGGATCAGAAGTGTCAAAAAAATATGTTCCAAAAGTTACTACACAAGGATGTATTGTTATAGATAAGTCTTCGCTTTTTAGACTTAATAAAGATGTACCATTAATAGTTCCAGAAGCTAATATAGCGAGCTTGAAGGATTATGTTCTTAAAAATATTATAGCTAATCCTAATTGTTGCACCATTCCAATTGCTACTGCCTTAAAACCCTTAGACAATGCTGCGACTATAAAAAGAATGATTATTTCAACCTATCAATCCGTTTCTGGGGCAGGTAGAAAAGCAATGGATGAATTATATAATCAAACTAAAGCAAAATATGTTTTTAATAACGTAGAGCCCAAAATTTTTCCTAAACAAATAGCTTTTAATTTATTTCCTCATATAGGAGATTTTGATAAAGATGGTTATACCACAGAGGAGTTAAAGATTTCTCTAGAGTTAGAAAAAATTATTGGTTCACATGCGAAATCTACTGTAACTTGCGTTAGAGTTCCTGTTTTTGTTGGTCATTCTATATCTGTTAATGTTGAGTTTGAAAATAATTTAACAGCAGAAGAAGCAGAAGAAATACTAAGAGAATCAGAATCTATAATGGTTAATTCACCTTTAAATACAATATCATATTCTACTCCAATAGATGTAGTAGGGGAAGATTTAGTATACGTATCTAGGATTAGAAAAGATTATACTCAATCAAATTCTCTTAATTTATGGATTACAGCAGATAATTTAAGAAAAGGTGCGGCATTGAATGGAGTACAAATTGCGGAGGAATTG
Source organism: Rickettsia endosymbiont of Bryobia graminum (assembly GCA_020881085.1). Lineage (GTDB taxonomy): Bacteria > Pseudomonadota > Alphaproteobacteria > Rickettsiales > Rickettsiaceae > Tisiphia. The sequence goes on from JAJIYR010000048.1 coordinate 4,843, forward strand.
ATTAAAATTCTGTGATGAATTGTATAGAGTAAAATTACAGGGTAGTTATAATGAGCAGCATAGATAATCTATTAAAAATAGTTGAAAGTAAAGCAGCTAAGTTTATATCTTTTAAATATTTTGATAAAAATGGAAAGTTTCAGCAAATAGATGTTGCTGTAACAAGTTTAGTAATATTAAATGATTTTATATTAGTAAATAATATAAAATTACGACCGATTGATAATAGATATTTTATTGATCCATTTAGAAGTTATTCAACATTATTTTGCTTATGCGATAATTTAAATAATTTACATAACCCCAGAATATTTTTAAAAGATCTTATAGCTAATAATGATTGGCATACAATTAGCTTAGAATTATCTATAAATTTTTTAATTTTAAATAGAGAAGAAAAGCTTGAGAATTATAAAGATCAAGAAATAAATTGCCAAAATCAAGTTGAACCAATAGATCAATTAGCAAATTTACGAGCAGAAATAATTGGGATACTGGAAGCAATCTCCATACCAACTGTTTCTCATTTTCATGCTAGTAAAAATTCTAGCTGTTCTATTGTGATTAAAGCAGAAAATTTTTTAGATCTAGCAGACTATTTAGTTATAAGTAGTTTTATTATTAAAAACGTAGCTGAGTCTTATGGTAAGTCAGTATGGTATATTAATGAATTAAACAATCAATTACTGTTATTATTTCCTGGAGTAAACTACAACAAAGAGCTTGCCATCAGTTTGATATCAGGTATAATGCACCTCAGTTCAGGAGATAATAATAGTAATATATTTGTTGCTAAAAAGCCAGCAAGACAAAATGTTATGAAAAGTTATTACTCTTATGATATAATTAGGAACTATCACACTGTGAGCTTTAACTTGAATCAAGACTATAACATCTATTTAGCTTTGTCTTGCTTATTAATTTACGGTTTTGATATTAAATTAATAAATGGTAAATTTTCTAAAGAAATATTGCAATCATATTTTGATAAAAATGATTAATAAAATTGCTAAAATAGTTCACTTCAGTAAAACCATTTTTAATTTGAGTGTTTAGTATGATATAATAACAATTAGTAATATGACAAATAGTGAATCAAAAAATAATATTAAATTTATGAATCCATTAGTTGATGCGATTCATAAATGTAAAAGTGCTTTCTGGATAGTATTTTGGTTTGCCTTTGTTATTAACTTACTTATGTTAATAACTCCATTATATTCATTACAAGTTTTAGATAGAGTAATAGGTAGTGGTAGTAAAGAAACATTACTATGGCTATCAATTATTATTGGTTCAATTTATTTTATTTATGGGTTACTACAAATAGCAAGATCATTTACTTTAATTAAAATAGGTGAGTGGTTAGATAGAACGGTAGCTCCAATAATCTTTGGTTATTCTGTTTCAGCTTCTGCAACCCGTACCAATACAGCAGCAAGTCAGCTGCTTCGTGATTTTCAATCAGTTAAAACTTTTATAACTAGTACTGGTATTAATACTATATTTGATGCCCCGTGGAGTATCATTTATATAATAGTTATTTTTATGATTCATCCTTATATTGGTATTCTTACAGTATTTGGTGCTATTATTATTGTTTCAACCGCTTTTTTTAATGCAGCAGCTACCAATAAAATTCTTGGTGAAGCTACTGAATTTTCAATAAAAGGAATGGTGCAAGCTGATATTGCAAATAGAAATTCTGAAGTAGTGGAAGCTATGGGAATGATGAAAAATGTTACAGCAAATTGGCATAAATTTAATATTGCTTCTCTAGAAAAACAATCAACGGCTAGCTATCGTAATGGCGTTATTTCTAACTTTTCAAGATTTATTCGTAATATAATGCAAATGCTTGTTACTGGTATTGGCGCATATGTTGTTGTTAGTACTAAAGGTGTAGAAATGACAACTGGTGGTATGATTATGAGTTCTATTATAGTTGGTAGAGCCCTTGCGCCTTTTGACAACGCTATAGAGTTATGGAAGAGTATGAGCGGTGCCATCAAATCATATAAAAACATCAATCATCTATTTAATGCTTCTAAATCACGAGATGAAGCCATGCCAATACCAAATGTTGAAGGACATTTAACTGTAGAAAATATTTTTTATGCTCATCCTATACCCGCTGGAATGCCACATCCACCAGCAGCCGTACGAAATATTCTTAAAGATGTATCTTTTTCTATGCAATCCGGTGAAATATTAGCGGTTATTGGACCTTCAGCTGCAGGAAAATCAACCTTGTCAAAAGTATTAGTGGGCGTTTGGAAAGCTTCATCAGGAAGCGTAAGATTAGATAATGCAGAGGTGTATCGTTGGAATAGGGAGGATTTCGGTAAGCATGTGGGCTACCTACCTCAAGGTATAGAACTATTTAGTGGTAGTATAAAGCAAAATATTGCTAGAATGTCAGAAAATCCAAACCCAGAAAAAGTAATTGAAGCAGCTAAAATGGCTGGTGCTCATGAGATGATCTTAAGACTACCAGATGCTTATGATTCAGATATCGGGCCAGGTGGGTCAAATCTTTCAGGAGGGCAAAAACAACGTGTGGCTCTTGCTAGAGCATTTTATGGAGACCCAAAATTAGTGATTTTGGATGAACCAAATGCTAACTTAGATGAAGCTGGAGAAATTGCCTTGTCTAATTGTTTAAAACACGCTAAAGCTAAATCTATTTCTGTCGTCGTTATTTCTCATAGACCATCAGTATTGTTGGTTGTTGATAAAGTTTTAATATTACAAGATGGTGCAGTAGCTTTTTATGGTACACAAGAAGAAATGGGTAATCATATTCAGACTTTAAAAAGTGGCGTCATTCACATTAATACATAAGTAATAACTATATGGAAGATAAGTCAAAAAATAATAAACCTTCGTTTTCACCTGAACAATTAAAGCAGCTCTTGGCTTTAAGAGGAGATTTGGCTAATAATCAGAATAAAAGGGTTATTATCTCACAAAAGCTACTCACTAAAATTTCAAAAATAATTCAAAATATTTTATATTATCTTGATCGTTTTATAAATTACACTACAAAAAAAACTGATTCTGATCGTAATGAAGTATTACAAGTTGCAAGATCACCAATTCTTTTTGGTACTTATGTAATAATATTCTTTGTATTAATTGGCGGAGTATGGGCAAGTTGCGCCCCTTTAAATAGCGCTGCTGTTGCAGTAGGATTTGTAGTATCAAGTAGTAATAAAAAAACAATTCAACACCCTGTAGGTGGGATTGTTTCTAAAATCTATGTTGTTCAAGGTGATAAGGTTAAAGAGGGGGATAAGTTACTAGAATTAGAAGATACTAAGGTTAAATCTCAGTATGAAAGTACTTTAAACCAGTATAGACATGCTTTAGCTACAGAAAGTCGCTTAATTGCAGAAAGAGATAGTAATGATCATATAGTGTTTGATGAATTATTAATGAAGGATATAGATTTACCAGAAGTATCTAGAATTATTCATACTCAGGAAAATTTATTTCAATCTAAGAAAGAAGTGTATATTAGTGAGAAAAATGCTCTTCATCAAAAAGTAGAGCAGTTAAACAAAAAAATAGAAGGTTTGGAAGCTAGAAAAGTTGCTAGTATTAAGAGTTTAGAAGTTATTCACGATCGTTTAAAGGCAATGAAAACTCTATATCAAAAGGGTTTTATTCAGAAGGCAGCCTTATTAGAGATCGAAGCAAAAGAAGCAAATTTTAGAAGTGAGTTAGCTATAACTGATACTGATATAGCTAGTACTAAACATGCAATTACTGAAAATGAAATTGCCGGTATTAATTTACAAAATAAATATACAGAAAAAACATTAACTGAGCTTAAAGATGCTCAAGCTCAAACGGCTCATTTGAAAGAACAATTTACAGATCTAAAAGATTCATTAAATAGAGTAGTTATAAAATCACCAGTGGATGGTATAGTTAATAGTTCAAATGTTCATACAATTGGTGGGGTAATTGGCTCTGGAGCTGCTATTATGGAAATTTCTCCAATTAATGATAATTTAATAATAGAGGCAAAAGTACCTAACAAATATATTGACTCAGTTCATGAAGGATTGAAAGCCAATATTCGTTTTAGCGCTTTTAAATCAAGAACTACGCCTACATTCACTGGCAAAGTAATAACACTTTCTCCTGATATAGTTCAAGATAAAAATGCTCCCCCGCAACCAGAGCATTTTTACATTGCTAAAATAGAAATTGATATGGATGAATTTAATAAATTCGCTAAGTCTAAAAATTTAGAGCTTCATCCAGGTATGCAAGTAGAAGTTCAAATAGTAACAGGTACTAGAACTTTGCTCCGATATATGCTTGATCCTATTACAGACACTATGTTTAGATCATTTAAGGAGAAGTAGGGTAAGGTTTTCTAACTAAAATAGATTGAAAATACTGTTTTAAATCTATTTTGGGTATATTCCCGGCCGCTTGCGGCGTAATATGGAGGAATGAGCAAATATATACACAAAAGTCATAATGTTACGGTACTGCTGTATCACATGGTATTTGCAGAAAAATATCGCCGAGCATTGTTTGACGTATTAGTTGATCAAGTAATACGAGAAGGTTGTTTAGAGATAGGAAAGGGATATCTAATAAAATTTTTAGAAATCGGGGTTGATGAAGATCATGTCCATTTTTTAGTACAATCTGTACCAACCTGTAGCGTAACAAAAATAGTAACAGCAATTAAAAGTGTTACAGCTCGTCAAATATTTAGACAGTGTCCACAGGTAAAGAAACAATTATGGGGTGGAGAATTTTGGACTGATGGATATTTTACGAGTACGGTAGGTAAGCATGGAAATGAGAATATGATAGGAAAATACATAAAAACCAAAGGCATGGAATAGAACAAACTGCATGAGGATCATCAGCTAGTTTTCTTCTAAAATACCCCGCTGCTTGCGGCGGGTATTACTTTTATTTAAAAACTATTTCCCCAAACCATTTTATTAAATTATTAGAAAAAATATGGTAGATAAAGATTGTAGTAATCTAAGTATCGCTAGGCAATGTGCTCTACTGTTTATTAACAAATCTAGCTATTATTACAAGCCACAAGGCTTAACCCCAAAAGACTTGAAAATATAATGCAAGTG
>JAJIYR010000049.1 GCA_020881085.1 Rickettsia endosymbiont of Bryobia graminum
ATTATGTATTTTATATTTCCGTATTACGAAATAAAAAATCAAATAATACTAAACTCATGTTACTTGCTATATTAGGAGGTATCGATACTAAAATATGTAAATGATCAGAGGATATCACCCTATTTACTATCCTAATATTCATTTCCTCTGAAACTTGAGCTATTATTTCCCGAATCCTTTCTTTGATAACGTGGGTTAATACTTTATAACGGTATTTTGTTATCCATACTATGTGATACCTATGATAATATACCGTATGTTTCCCTTTCTCATATTCTGTCATAGTCATCCTATAAAATAAGTCCTATTTACTTATTTTATATAGGACGACTATGACTTCTTTAAACTAAAGTTTCTCCACGTGAAGGTGGAGGTTTGAACCATCAGCTGGATAATCAAACTTTATTTATAAATTGTGCACGAGTATAGAAAATGCTAAATTCCCACCTACTTGAAAATGACATCAATTTTTCTTTACTTACAACAAAATTTATATTTCATCACAATAACATACCGCTATTTTTATTAAACCTCAATAAACCTAAAATCCATAAGAATTTGCCCCATAATATGCTTTATTAGGACAACCACTACATCTAGAAGATTTATTTAACATAATCTCAATAAATCGAGGCTCTTTAAAACATATTACATATCCAATTATATGTACTACAGCACCAAATAGTAAATTATATATACTATTACTTTGAATAAATAATGACATACATAAAATTATATTAAGAGCAAAAAACTTTATACTTACTCCAAATACCATTGCAGGTCTTGTTAACCCAACAAATAATGGATCAGATCTCAACTTACCCGTCATAACTAACTCTCCTTATTTATAAACATACTCAATAATATTGAATCAGGATTAGTAGCATTAATAAAATGTACACTATCTGTACTGCTTTGAATAGCATTTACTGCAGCCTCTAGCAAGCTAATTATTTTAGGCTCAGTATTATCACTCAGCATTTCTTTAAGAATATCAATATCTTTTACCCTTGAACTTTTATTCCAAGAGAATTCTGACTCTTGATATAGCAATACTAAGTGATCTGCGTCTAGTGAAGAAGAAATTACTGATGTTGTTAAGTTAACGTTCAATAAATGAGTATTACCATTTTCATCACTGGCTACTGGGGAAATGACTGGAATAATATTATTATCTTCAAAATGTACTAAAATCTCAGGATTTATTATAATCGGTTCACTAATAAAACCAAGATCTATAACATCCTTATCAGTATCCCGTCTATGCGATAATCTTGATTTTCTCGCTTGAATAAGATTAGCGTCTTTGCAGGAAATACCAATTGCATAACACCCTAAATTACATAATTTTGATACTATACGTTTATTAATATATCCAGATAGAACCATCTCCATAATCTAGGAACTTTTATAATCAGCTACCTGTATATTATTAATAAATTTTTCATCACAACCAAACAATTTCAGTGTATTATTCACTAAATTAGTATGATCATGAACTATAAAGATTTTTGCTCCGCAGCTGTCAAGCAAATGTATTATTTCTGCAAAACCATTCAACAATTCATCATTATCAATAATCAGTGATGGTAGCTTAAATACTAAAACTTGGTCTCTAATCTCACTACTACGCCTTATTATATCTTTTATTAGAACTGTATTTCTTATGCGAGTAAAACCCTTACTTTCTTTCTCCTTATAATTTGATGCACTTCGCCAGACTAAATTGCAATTCTTTTGCACCTTCCTTACTCCTGCTACTTGTATAAATTAGATTACATGAGTAGCTTAAAGTTGCAAGAAAATTCTGTATTTCAGCAGAAAGGTTTTCTCGTACCTGTAATTTATCTGACTTAGTTAAAACAATTTGGAAATTTTTATTGTAAGAAAGCAACAGTTTCATGACTTCTATATCATTTGGCTTAATACCTCTTCTAGCGTCAATTAGTAAATTCACTAATTTAAGATTTTCACTAGTTTTAAGATAGTGTGATATTAATATCTCCCATTGCTGTTTTACTCTTACTGGAACCTCAGCAAAACCATAACCAGGTAAGTCTACTAATACCAACTTATCTGCAAGAGAGAAAAAATTTATCTGTCTGGTACGTCCTGGAGTGTTAGAAACCCTTGCAAGCCGGGAATTATTACAAATACTATTAATTAAACTTGATTTTCCTACATTAGATTTACCAACAAACGCAATCTCTGGTAAATATGATTTAGGGAATTGATTTATCTTTGCCACTCCAGCAATAAATTTTGCTTCTTGACGAAAAAGTTTTGTAACCTTATCAACTGACATTTTTCTCTAATTTATTAATATAATATTGTTGAATTATCGATAAAATATTATTCCATGACCAGTAAATTAATAAACCGGCTGGAAAACTACTAAACATTACCAAAAATATTAAAGGCATAAATTTCATAACTTGTGCTTGAACAGGATCCGCAGGTTCTGGGCTCATTTTCTGTTGGAAGAACATAGTTAAAGCCATAATAATAGGCCATACTCCAATCATTAAGAAACTTGGTAAACTAAATGATAATAAACCAAATAAATTAAAGATTGATGTTGGATCTGGTGCTGATAAATCTTTTATCCAACCAAAAAATGGTGCATGACGCATTTCAATAGTTACATATAAAACTTTATAAATTGAAAAGAATACAGGTATTTGGAGAAGTAAAGGCAAACAACCAGCAATCGGATTTACTTTTTCCTTTTTATACAGCTCCATAATTGCTTGATTAAGCTTCATTTTATCATCAGCATATAATGCTCTTATCCGCTCTATCTCAGGTTGCAAATTCTTCATTCTTTTCATAGAACGATAGGATTTACTAGCTAAAGTAAACATTAATAGCTTAATAATGACCGTAACAATTAAAATACTAACGCCAAAATTACCAACATAACTGTAGAAAAAATTCATAGCATTAAATACTGGTTTGGTTATTACATAAAACCAACCAAAATCAATTGCTCGATCAAATAATTTTATATCATATTGCTTTTCATATTGATCAAGTAAATCTACTTTTTTAGCTCCAGCAAATAATTTCTGAGAAACAGTAAATTCTTTTCCTGGTGCTATAACTTGTGGTGGAGATATAAAATCTGTTTGATATTTTTCTGCACCATTTTTTACTGCATAGTTAAAGTTAGAATTATAAGCACTAAATTTATCTGGAATTAACGCAGCCAACCAATATTTATCAGTTATACCGATCCAATCAACTGCTCCTTGTGGAAATTTCTCAGTTTTTTTATCTTTAATATTTTCAAAAGAATTTTCTTTCAGCCTGCCATCAATACAACCTATTGGCCCTTGATGTAAAATATTAACTGACTTTTCTTTACCATCATATTTACGATTAATTAGTCCATAATACTGAACAGAAACTGGTATATTATGATTGTTAACTACTGTTTGGTTTATAGTAAATAAATAATTACTATCCATACTTATTGTAACAAGAAACTTAACTCCATCCTTATTAGTCCAAGATAAATCAACTGGATTAGTAGGAGTTAACTGATCACTATCAGTCTTCCAGATAGTTTCACTATTTGGAAGATCAGTATTAGAATTATTATTATCAAACCAGCCAATTTCTGCAAAATACGCCTCTTCTGAATCAGAATGGGAGAATAACACCACTGACTTACTATTTGGCGATAAATCTTGTTTATATTTCAATAAAACTAAATCGTCAAATCTTAATCCTTTTAAAGAAATAGAACCAGAAAGCACTTCTGAATTAATGTTAATTCTTCCAGCAGAGGTAACCTTTTCCTCTTTAAGTTGCTTAGTTTGAACATTATCTTTCTTTAACTGCTGAACTTGTTGATATATTTTATTTTGTTCCTCAATTTTTTTTAACCTTAGTCTATCGTAAAAATATTGCCAACCAAAAATTATAGCAATTGATAATATAATGGCAGCTAGTAAGTTAGGTATATTGTTATTCATTGCGCGTTTTCTTAAAAGAAATAATAATTGAAGAGTTGTATAAGATTTAATGAAAATAAGCAAGAAATTTGATTTATTTTCAACGAATGATTAAAATGATAATAATACTAATTAATTCCACTACCTTTTAATCTCTTTTGGGTATATTCCCCGCCGCTTGCGGCGTAATATAGAGGAATGAGCAAATATATACACAAAAGTCATAATGTTACGGTACTGCTGTATCACATGGTATTTCCAGCAAAATATCGCCAAGCAGTGTTTGACGTATCAGTTGATCAAGTATTACGAGAAGTATGTTTAGAGATAGAAAAGAGATATCAACCACTACCGGCTGAGAGCCGGTAGGTTGATGGTAGGCACTAGAAGTGCCGTAGAGTTTAAGCTAAAGCTTATTCCAATCTAATGTTAGAAATAGAAGTTGGTTTATGGGCTTCTGTATGGTTATTTATATACTCATTAATTACTTCATCTGTAATATGACCACTTGTTGTACTAAAATAAACTCTTCCCCAAAAATGCTGCCCCCAATATCTCTTCTTTAATTCTGGAAATGCTGGTTGTATAGTAGGTGAAGTTCTACCATTCGCTCTTTGTGCAAATTCACTTACTGCTATATTAGGAGGTATCGATACTAAAATATATATATGATCAGAGGTTATCACCCCATTTACGATCCTAATATTCATTTCCTCTGAAACTTGAGCTATTATTTCCCGAATTAAAGAAGAGATATTGGGGGAAGCATTTGTGGGGAAGAGGTTATTTTAGTACAACAAGTGGTAATATTACAGATGAAGTAATTAATGAGTATATAAATAACCATACAGAAGCTCAAGATCTGAATTGTGTTTCTAAGGTTAGATAGGTCACTAAATAGGTTAAACTCTGCGGTCATTCTATTAACTACAAACAACCT
>JAJIYR010000050.1 GCA_020881085.1 Rickettsia endosymbiont of Bryobia graminum
TACTCTCCTGATTTAAACCCTATAGAGAAATTCTGGGCAAATTTTAAACGTAACTTAAGAAAAGTTATTAAACGATTTGATGATTTCTTAGATGCAATAACCTTCGCTATGCAATTAACTCAATCGGCTTAGCTATAGTAATTACCACTGCCCAAATCCCAGGTAAAAAAGCCCCTGTCCTTGTAACAAGGGAAATGGTTAAATCAATGAAACCTGGATCAGTCATTGTTGATATGGCTACAGCTAGTGGCGGTAATGTTGAAGGATCTAAAATTGATCAAATCATATCTGAAAATGAAATAACTATTATTGGATTTAGTAATTTAGCAAGTAAGGTGGCTACTGATAGCTCAAAATTATATTCCAAAAATCTATATAATTTTCTTGATTATGCTGTCAAATCAAACCAATTTAATTTTAATGACGAATTGGTTAAGCAAATGTTAGTAACTAAGGACGGGCAAATCCTTGTCACACAACCTAATTAGAGGGAATTATGAGCCAATTACCATTAATTTCACAACACGCAAATGAAATAGCTGAAAAAAGCGCGCATTTATCAGAAAAAATAAAGAATTTAGCAATTAATCATACTGAACAATTAACTGGCGTTGATCCTTTAGTTTTTGCTATCACAATATTTGTTTTAGCTTCTTTTGTTGGATATTATGTTGTGTGGAAGGTAACACCAGCTTTACATACCCCATTAATGTCAATAACCAATGCTATTTCGGGCATTATCATTATTAGCTCTATGATTGGCATCAGGTACTAGTATATTCAGTGCAGCTAGCCTACTTGGTTATCTTGCAACTTTTCTTGCTTCACTTAATATTTTTGGTGGGTTTATAGTCACCCAACGGATGTTAGAAATGTTTAAGAAGAAATGGCCCCCTCTTAAAATCACTTATATAAGTAGTAATAAGGTAAGTTTAGAATAAAATTTTAGAGAAGTTTTATTCTAAACTTGAAACAAGTTAGGAGGTGTTATTATAAATCTAACTTCTGTATTTCTTTTAATACATCTTCAGCATGCCCCTTAACTTGAACTTTTTCCCATATATGCGCTATTTTTCCTTCTTTATCTATAAGAAAAGTAGCTCTTTCAATTCCCATATATTTTTTGCCAAACATTGATTTTTCACCCCAAACACCATATTTTTCGCAAGTATCAGATTTAGAGTCAGAAGCAAGATCAAACTCTAAACAATATTTTTGCTTAAATTTATCATGCGAGTCTATATCATCTTTTGATACACCAATAATGATAGCATTAAGCTTTTGGAATTCTGATTTTAACCTATTGAAACTACCAGCTTCAGCTGTACAACCAGGTGTATCATCTTTAGGGTAAAAATATAATATTACAAATTTTCCTTTTAAATCTGCTAGACTAATCTTACTATTACCAACTGTTGGCATAGAAAAATCTGGGGCTTTATCACCTATTTTTAATCTCATAATTCACTCCTAAATTATTATTAACAATTTCAATTCTTTTTAAGGCAAACCATATAATAAATTACCAATAAGGCTACTGCTAAAGAAAACCAAGTAATAGCATATTCTAGATGATCATTCCTAATATGTAATAAATTCTCAGTTTTTAAAGATTTTAGAACATCTGAATTAGAATTATTTAGATCATCCATAATTAAATAATAATTTTCTAATTTTAGACCTAATATATTACTAGCCTGTATAATATCTAAAGTAAACCAAATATTATTTTTAAGATCATTATCTAAAACAAATAACTTAGTTTTTTCACCTGGTAGAATAACTCCTGTAATTTCATGAATACTAGAAATGTCACTTACTATCTCATTAATATTTTTCTTATACCTCCTTGAAAACCACCCTCTAGCTACTAAAATAATTTTGTCATCTTCAGTTTGAAATGGAGCAATTAAATAATAACCATCTTTTTCCGCTGACATTGACCTGCGACCATATAGATGAATATTCTTATCCAGCAAAAATTGACCTTGCATTTTTACTTTAGCATACATTTTATTGTCACTAAGCATTCTTAAATCAGCAGCAGGTTTTTCAAAATTACTCTTTATTATAGCTAAAAATCCCTGTTTCTCCTTCAATCTTGATAGTTGCCAGAATCCTAATGACAGGAGAATTATAAATGATAGTATAATAAATAAAAAAGGTAGCAATTGAACTTGATATTTACCAAATGTAAAAGTTTTTAACACTATAATTCCTTTATTACTTCTAAAAAGGATTCTATAGAAGCTATACCTTCTTGTCTAGTTCCTATAAAAAATTCTAAACTGAATAATTTTAATGCCTCATCCACTGATTTTGGCAATAGCGGTAAATTATATTGTTTGTCAAAAGCATTCCCATAAGTTTTTTCTATATTATTTATTTGATTGGGAAATTTTAAACCTAATAATATTGAATTTAAGATGGTAAAAATAGCAATATAAACATTGCTATTTGGATTGGCTATTCTATGTTCTATCCTATTTGGCAAAAGATCAGGAATACGTACTGCCACACTTCTATTATTACCAAATGAAACATTTATGGGTGCCATAAAATTTTTATCAAAATGATCTTGTATTAGTTTTCCGGACAATTAGTTAAGCGACTAAAGTTAAATTTAGATCAAAATCTATAGGTATTTGATAACCAATAGAAGAATGTCTACGTTTACTATTATAATAGCATTCAATGTATTCAACAATTGAA
>JAJIYR010000051.1 GCA_020881085.1 Rickettsia endosymbiont of Bryobia graminum
TCAATTGTTGAATACATTGAATGCTATTATAATAGTAAACGTAGACATTCTTCTATTGGTTATCAAATACCTATAGATTTTGATCTAAATTTAACTTTAGTCGCTTAACTAATTGTCCGGAAAACTAATACAAGATCAATATGAGCCCGCAATGATAAACCACAATCCCAGCAACAGTAAGTTCTAGAATTAATTACTAATTTTACTATTAATAATTATATTTTTACTACTCCTGCAAACAATGTCTTTTTAAACACTTTTCCAATAGTTTATTCGCTATATTTTACAGCACGTAAATCTCTTTTGGGTATATTCCCGGCCGCTTGCGGCGTAATATGGAGGAATGAGCAAATATATATACACAAAAGTCATAATGTTACGGTACTGCTGTATCACATGGTATTTCCAGCAAAATATCGCCAAGCAGTGTTTGACGTATCAATTGATCAAGTATTACGAGAAGTATGTTTAGAGATAGAAAAGAGATATCAAATAAAATTTTTAGAAATAGGGGTTGATGAAGATCATGTCCATTTTTAGTACAATCTGTACCAGCCTATAGCGTAACAACAATTAAAAGTGTTACAGCTCGTCAAATATTTAGACAGTGTCCACAGGTAAAGAAACAATTATGGGGTGGAGAATTTTGGACTGATGGATATTTTACGAGTACGGTAGGTAAGCATGGAAATGAGAATATGATAAGAAAATACGTAAAAAACCAAGGCAAGGAATATAAGAAAGTGCATGAGGATAATAAGCTAGGTTTGTTGTAAAATACTAAAAAAATACGGAAAAAACCAAGGCAGGGAAGATAGGAAACTGCATGAGGATGACGAGCTAGCTTTATTCTAAAATACCCTGCTGCTTGCGGCGGGGATTACTTTTATAGACTACGTGTCCGGAAAAGTAGTACTAGATCAGTATTACTGAGGTATATAATTTAGATCGGCAACTCCGTATATGTATTCCATTTCGTTTATTTATATTTGAGGTAATGGAGTATTTAAGACCTTTATATTGATATTAGATAGAAGAAGCGCATTAAGCTTGATTAAATCTGAAGGTTTCTAATATTAATTAAAGATAAAAAAGTAGATTTAGAGTCATTAAACCTTTACTTATAATGATAAACCTAAATCAAATTTTTGTCAAAGACTTAAGAATTAGTTAATATCTTAATACTATTGCTGGAATGCGTTGATATAATATCATTCACGATTTCTCCATGTTAAGGAAGATACTTTTGGTTTCGTTTATTCTTATAAGATTGAGCCATAGAGGATCAAGAAAAAATGAAATATTTTGCATAAGTAGTTATTACAGAAGTGATAAAATTTGATGGAATTTTATATCTGTCAGATTTGCATTATACAGATAATTAACTTCTTAAATCTTATCCTAACATAATTTTTTGATTACATTAACCATAACATTACAGGAAATTGTGGAGTATATAAATAATAATCTGGATAAATTTAATTAGATTATATATAAATAGTGAATTAGTAAAATTTAGTTTATATAAGTTTCAATTGTTAAAAACCTATTAGTATTAAGGAGAAGATTATGAAGATTGCTAATAATAACAAATTTTTACCATTACTAGTGGCGTTATTATGCACTTTTACTTACTTGTTGAATTTTTTTAATAAAATATTCCAATGTTCATTAGTATTTGTATTTATTGCTCTGATTACTAATGTTATATCTGAGTTATATGGTAAAAAAACTGCTATGGTTAGTTTATTATTTAGTTCAGTATTGAGTTTTGGGTTGTTATGGGATTTCGATTATTATATTCATGGTAATATCATTAGCGGCATGATATTTGCTTCTTTAATAGCTGTTTTATTATCATTATATTGCAGTACTAACATATTTTTACATTTGAAATCCACATATTCTTTCAATAATAGAAATTTTATCAGCTTAATAACTTGCGCTATAATTGATGCAATTGTAATGTCAGGATTTTTTATAAATAAATTTCCTTTAGATAAAGTTATCTCAATTTTTTCAAAAGAAATATTATTTAAAGTCTTATATTCATTAGCAATTCATGGAGTTATATTCTTTGGTATGTATTTTATTAGAAAAGCTTGTGTTAGTAATAAAGTATAGATCCGAGGTTATTCTTTAAGTTTATTAATTATATTATAAAAGGTGTAAGAGTATTCTCGCCCCTTATAAAATTCATATTTTGAGCATAGTTATTTATATATGAGTAGTATTCGTCTATTTTTTAAAATTTCTTCCCAATCTATTAATGCTTTTTTAGTAATAATATTTTTTACTACTATAGTAAAAGCAGAATCTAATAATAAAATTATAGATTATCAGATAGATGATATTATTAATTATCCCAATACTACATCAATAATTTCTGCAGCAAAGCAAATTATAGTAATGGATGCTGCTACAGGTAAGATTTTATTAGAAAAAAACGCTTATCAACGGATGGCTCCATCCTCGATGACTAAAATAATGACGTCTTATATTATTGAAGATAAGATTCAAAAAGGTGATGTATCAGTAGATTCTCAATTTATTGTTAGTGAAAAAGCTTGGAAATTACAAGGATCAAAGACTTTTGTTCCACTTGGGAAGCTGATGAGTTTAAAAGATATTCTATATGGAGTAATTATCCAGTCTGGGAATGATGCAAGTGTTGTAGCTGCTGAAGGTCTATATGGTAGTGAAGAAAATTTTGCTGAGGCTATGAACGAAAAGGCATCAGAGTTAGGGATGAAGGATACTCATTTTGTCAATAGCAGTGGTTGGCCAGCAGAAAATCATTACAGTACGGCTTATGATCTTGCAATTCTTAGTATTGCTCTAATTAAAAATCATCCAGAATTTTATCATATTTATAGCATAAAAGATTTCACTTTTGGTAAGGACTTCAAAGGTAATCCTATTACTCAAGGTAACCGTAATCCATTATTATATAAGGATGTAGGTTGTGATGGAATTAAAACTGGTAATACTGAAGAGGGGGGGTATGGTATGGTTGGATCTTTTCTAGATAATGGACGTAGATATATTATAGTTATTAATGGTCTTAATTCGATGAAAAAAAGATCAGAGGAAGCCTTAACAATTCTGCAGTGGGTGAAACAAAATTTTACTAGCAAAAAGTTTTACAATAAAGGTGAGGAAATAGCTGATGCTGATGTGTGGTTGGGAGTCAAAGATAAAGTAAAATTGATAGTAGCCAATGATGTTTCAGCCCTTATAACCAGATCAGGAGCAAATAAGGTGCAGGTAAAGACAGATATAGCACCTAGACTTAATGCTCCTATCAAGGCTGGTGATATAGTAGGAAAAATTAGAATAATAATTGATGATGATGTAGAAGAAGCAGCATTACTTGCTAAAGAATCAATAGCTCAGGTTGGATTCTTTACAAGAATATGGCGTTATATTTGTTCTGTTTTTTAATTAGTGAGTTTTATACGTACAGACAATTTATCTGATTTATATAGAAAATTAATAACTTTCTGCTTAGTTATATAATTACAAATCAATATCTTTTTAAGAATATATAGTTTTGCTTAATTAATGAAATTGTATAATTGTAATGCTAATTTCTTTGACTTACTACAATTAATAGCGCTATTCTAAAGTAGTAAGAACTAAAAAGGTTATTATTATGGTAAACTAATAAAAATAATAAAGTTCTACCCCCACCATCTCCTTCAATAAATTCATTGATAAAGGTAGTAGGTAACCCTAAACCTAAAGTATAGTACAGCTGGATTACCTATTGTAAATCAAAGTGAGCTTATAATAAATAATGGCTAATATGAAAATAGTTGTAAAGCTGCGTAGTAACTGTCCTACTCCAGAACTTAAACAGGTTGATTTCAGAAATGTTCTTAAAAATAATAAGGGATTACAGAGTAAGGATGGAAGGAGTTAATCTTGAGGTTTTGTATAAGATTTTTCTTAGAAAAATCTTATACAAATATATTGATTCTTAGGATAGCTAGGTGAGGATTTTACTCAACTAGTGTTTTTTATACGATAAGTAAATAAAGCCCATAATTCCTATAAAACAGCAAACAGGAATGGTGGATATTGCCATATTGAAATCATATCTACTATAAATTGCTAGACCTGATTCACTAGATAAACCATTCCAATTATATGATATTACATTACTAATTATTTTATGAAAAAAATGACCGAAGGACATATTAATACAATTAACTATTGCAATAGCAAGACCAGAAGATCTACTTTCTACTATATTGCTTACTACACTAAAAACAAGTACTTGATAACAGCAGAATATACCAAGTAAAAACATTAATAAGCAAGCACTATAAAATCTTAGAGAAGAGAAAGATAATAAAATAATAAAAATTAATATTGTGAGTAAACCTGTAGTAACTATCACTTTATTAAAGGATTTTGTTAAATTTGCAGTCATGGCAAGTATTGGGCCGCCAACACACATTCCTATATAAACGCATGAGGTAACTAAGTTGCTTTCCATATCAGTCATTTTATATATTTGCTTGAAAAATTGTATTGCCCAAAGATCAGCAAAGCCTTCAAGTGCTCCAACCATTAATCCCCCACAGATACCAATAAATAGAAGAGTAGGGTTAAATAAAAGTTTAAATATAGACTCTGATTCTTCCATATTATCAGTTTGGTTGGTATTGTTACCTTTTATTAGTAAAATTGTTATACCAATAATAAACCCAACTAATGAAAGAGTATAAAAGGTGCATTGATAACCAAAAGTAGAAAATAATATTTTCATTGGAGTTATACCAAATACTGCTCCAACTAAGCCAAAAGTAAATGAAAATCCAAGCATTAAGGAATGATACTTGGTTGGAAAATAAGTGGTAGTAATTTTAGCTACTGATAAAAACCCAACTGCAGAACCAGCCCCAATCATTAATCTACCAATTAATAAGTAACTAAAACTTGAGCTTGTAACAAAAGCAAGTGTACCTAAAGAAGTAAGAGTAGTAGCACAAAATACGACAATTCTAAAATTAAATTTATCTAACATTATTCCAATAGGTAATTGCATTCCTGCATAGCCTAGATAATAATATCCAGCAAGAGTACCAAATGCTATAGTATCAATAGCAAATTTTTGCATAATTTCTTCTCTCAGAATTCCTGTAGAGAGTCTTAATATAAATTGAAATGCAAAAAATAAACTAGCTAAACCCCATAAAATGAGAGGCCTTTTAAAAGATACAGTTTTCCCCATAGTAAATAATCATAATTGATTGAAAAATTAACTTTAAGGAGTAAAATCATATAGAAGATAAATTTTTTATCAAATGAAATATATTAATATTATATAGATAAATATGAACCATTTAGAAGCTTATATAATATTGTTTAATGATAGTTTATTAGGCAATTTAATAATAAATTTAGATAATGAAATACTTATTCATTCAATGTCTATTTTAAATAACTATAACAATATTTTAATAATATTTGTTGCAACCATAGCCTCATTAATAGCTCTTGGTATAAATTATTTATTAGGTAGAGTTTTGTTAAGAGTATTTAATTACTTTAAAACGGAGCGATCAGAAGTGCAATACCAGTTATTTTCTCAGTTTTTTGTAAAGTATTATGTATGGGTAGTTTTTCTAATAATATTACCTTTTTGGGGGAAGTTTATCCCTTTAATATTAGGTTTTTTAAAAATAGATTTTTTCCGCGCCTTATCTATTATTGCTTTAATTAAATTATGTTATCATATTTATATAGTTTATACTTAGTTTTATAAGAAAAATACATGATGAATTTATATAGAGTTAGTCCTGCTGCAGCATTTTTAGAAACATTGGCTGATTTTATTGTAGA
This sequence comes from Rickettsia endosymbiont of Bryobia graminum, assembly GCA_020881085.1. Classification (GTDB taxonomy): domain Bacteria; phylum Pseudomonadota; class Alphaproteobacteria; order Rickettsiales; family Rickettsiaceae; genus Tisiphia. Next base: position 5,854 of record JAJIYR010000051.1, read on the forward strand.
TAATTTTAATAATAAAGATTCTATTAATAATCTTAAAATTATATTACCAAATGGAATTAATTGCTTGAACTTACAAAATATTTTGATTGAAAAACAAGATATTGCAATTTTACCAAATATTATACCAATCTCTAACATTCTAGCTGAAGGTGAAGAAATATTTAAAATTTCTCCAGATTATTTGCAACCAATAAAATTATTACAAGAAAAAATTATTTTAGCGGAAATAATTACTAGTTACCCTAAATCACAATTTACTACTAATCAGGCTTTACAATTTTGTTCAAATATAGCCGAATTATTTTATGAGCTTAAGAGGCATAATATATCATTAGATGATATTAACAAAATAGAACAAAGAAATTTTTCACAGCATTGGCAAAACCTTTATCAATTTCTTCAATATATTCATCAAGAGTGGGAAAAAAGACTAACAGCACTAGGAATGCAGGGGCGTTTTAGGTATCAGAGTTCTATGATTGATGCAGAAATAGCCAGATTGAATAATCCTAATGCGAGTTTAATTATAGCAGGGATAGTAGGATATGATCCTATATTATGGGAATTTTTAAAAAATAGTGCTGAATTTCCTTCAGCTTTTATTATTTTACCACCTCTAGATCATATTGCAGATGAGTTATTACAACAAGCAACTTTGCCAGAAGAAGATTGTTTATATCCCTTAAAGAAATTATTAACCTTTCTAGGTAAAAGATTATCAGATTTTCAGTTGTTGGGAGTATCTAGACAATCTAACGATATTTTAACAAAGTTAATTATTAAGGCGGATATTAAAAATCAGAAAATTAACTTTGATATTGGAGTAAAATATTACGAACTTGAAGATATTTTTGAGGAAGCAGAACAGATTAGTTTGTTATGTAAAAAATATAGCAATAAGCAAATAGCTATTGTTGTTAATAATTTGCAAACAAAAGATATTTATTGTAATTTTTTAAATAAGTATTCTCTAGAATACCGAGATTTATTTGGTAATGATTTATCTCAATCTTTAGTTAGTTCATTAATTATTTCTATTGGTGAAATAATATGTGATAATTTTGATGTTAGAAAATTATTTATACTATTAAAACATCCTTTAATTAATTGTAAATTAATAGAACAATTGGAATTATTAATTACTAGCAAAAGACTTTTTATTCTGAGTCCACAGCAATTATTATTATTAATTGTGGAAACCAATAATGAACAGCTTATTGAATTAGGTAAAAAGTTAATTGATATTATTTATCAAGATATTGATAATAATTTTATAGAAATACTAAAATCTTCCATAAAAATTGCTGAAAAAATTTATCCAGATATTTGGTATGAACAAGGAGCTTGTGAATTATCAAATTTCTTATCAGAATTAATTCAAAATAATACTAATTTAAGATTAGAGGATAAAAAATATTTTTCAGATACTCTTAAAATCTTGATGTCCGGGCTAAAATATTTTAATAGCAGTAATTATTCTAAAAATATAATTATTGGAAAAATTGAAGATCTAATGTTATCTAAATTTGATTTAGTAATATTAGCTGATTTTAACCAGGAAAGTTGGGCATTTTCTTCGTCAATGAATAAATGGATTAATGAGAAAATATTACAAGCATTAAGTATAGATGCAGGTAAAATTAGATCTTCAATCTATCAATACTTCTTTTATTTAGTTTTGCATAATGATCAAGTAATAATTACTAGAGCAAAAAGACAAAATGGCAAATCTGGTTTACTACCATCTGATTTATTGCTCAAGTTACAATTTATTTTAGGTTATAAATTAACTCCTCAAAAATTAGAAATTAAAGATTATCAAACTTTGCCTATTAATAAACAATCTTATATACATAGTTCAGTTTTTCCTACGGTGCTATCCGCTACTAGTATTGAAATGCTAGTTAGGAATCCTTACAGTTTTTACGCAAAAAATATTCTTAATTTAAAGTATAAAGATATGATAGGTGGTGAGCCTAAAATATCGGATTTTGGTATTTTTATTCATCAGATTTTAGAACAATATACTAAGAATTATACCCATTTGAAACGAGATAAGATGCAGGGGATATTAGATATAAGTGATAATATTTTGCAAACTATAATTTTACCTGATTATACTAAGAGAATTTGGCAGACAAAATTTACCCCTATAGCCGGTGCTTTTATAGAATTTGATGAACAGAGACGAAAGGAGTATCAATATATTTATTCAGAATACCGTGGAGAAATTCTCTTAAATATTGCTGGTCAAGAATTAAAAGTTATTGCAGTTGCTGATAGAATAGAATTAGATAAATACGGTCAGGCGGTAATTATAGATTATAAAACAGGAACTCTACCAACAAAGAAAGATGTGGATTTAGGATTATCTTCTCAATTGATCATTGAAGCTCTAATATTGGCAGAAGGAGGTTTTAATATCAAAGCCGATAGTATAAAACAAGTTGTGTATGTTAAGTTATCTAGCTCTAAACCATATATTCAAATAATGGAGATTAATTTAACTAAAGAAGAACTATTTCATCATAAGCAAGCTATGATTAATTTACTGGAATATTATATTAAAAATAAAAACTTCCCTTATGATATTGACTTGTTAACTTACAATGATTATAGCCATTTATCGAGGAATGCCGTAAAAGGTTAAAACGCTATTAGTGATAAATATTTTTATATTATAGTAAATTGGGTTGAATCATTTACGTTATTGCTTCTTGCTTGCCTATTATTATAGACTTTGCTTGTTGCTATAAAATAATCTGATCCAACCTTAATTTGCTATATAACCAAAAGTAGAACTAATTGATTATAATAAATTTTATGATAATTAGGTATAAATTTAGACTATCAAAATTCACTAAATTCCTGCCTTGTAGCGTGCATAGTAATATGTCTTAGAAGGTAAAAGTGGAAAAATATATTTTAAAAATAGAAATTTTGGCTTAAAAAGCTGAAATAAGTTAGAACATCAATAACTTAAGGTTAATCATTTTAATGAAAATATTAGTTGCACAGCTTAAACCTAAAATTGGTGACTTAGATTATAATTTTACCAAGGTTAAAGAATATTATAATTTAGCACTAAAGCAAAATTTAGATGTATTGTTACTACCCGAATTAATGACTACAGGTTATCTATGTGAAGATTTATTCTTATGCTCTACTTTTATTAATGATCTACAACATTATATTGATGAATTGGCAGAAATTACTAAAAATACTGCTTTATTACTTCCAGCACCAATATATCAGGAACAGAAATTATATAATGGAATAATTGCTATTCAGAACGGTTCATTAATTGGTTACACTACAAAAAGGCATTTGCCTAATTATAAAATATTTGATGAAAAAAGATATTTTGAGCAAGGTAATCCACAAATTATTGAAATTAATGGCATCAAATTAGGAGTGCCAATTTGTGAAGATCTTTGGTTTCCTGATGTTGCCAAGGAGCTGAAATCTATGGGTGCGGAAATACTGTTAGTACCAAACGCTTCGCCTTACGAAAAAGATAAATTTAGTAAAAGGATTGAAAAAGCTGAAAATTGTTTCAGAGATAATAATTTGCCAATAATTTATTGTAATCAAATATTAGGGCAAGATGGGGTAGTATTTGATGGTCGGAGTTTTATTTATAATGATGGTATTCAATACATACTTAAGGTTTTTAACGAAGATTCCTGCGTAGTTGAATTCATTCCTTCTAGCAATCCATCTATCAATATTACATCTATATATAATAAACCAATAATATATAAGCCAGAATCTACAATGGAAGATGAGGAGATTTATAGCGCAATAATTTTAGGATTTAGAGATTATATTGTAAATAATGGTTTTAAGTCAGTAATGCTTGGAATGTCAGGAGGAATGGATTCCGCTTTAGTTAGCGTTATTGCTGTAGATGCGATAGGGGCAAGTAATGTAAAACTAGTTATGTTACCTTCTGAATTTACCAGTCAAGGTAGTTTAGAAGATGCTCAAGTATTAGCAAAAAATTTAAGTGTAGAATATCAAAATATTTCTATTGTAGAAATGCTTAAATTAGCAGGAAATACTATTCCTAATATTTCGCCTTTAGCTTATGAGAATTTACAAGCTAGAATTAGAGGGAGTATTCTTATGACTATTGCTAATTCCACTAATAGTTTATTAATTACCACTGGTAATAAGAGTGAAAATGCTGTCGGTTATACAACCCTTTATGGCGATATGTGTGGTGGGTTTAATCCGATTAAAGATATATATAAAACAGATATTTACAAATTAGCAAAATTTCGTAATCAAAATGTTCCGAGTTTAATTTCAGTGCAAAGCCAAGATATATCAATAATTCCTGAAAGAATATTTACTAAAGCTCCATCGGCAGAATTATCATACGGTCAAAAAGATAGTGACTCTTTACCAGAGTATGAAATACTTGACCAAATTCTTAATTTACATATAGAGAAAAATTTAGGGGCTAAAGAAATTATAGCTAAGGGCTTTGATCAAGAAATTGTCAAAAAAATTGTTAAATTAGTAAAAAATTCTGAGTTTAAGCGAAAACAATCAGCCATAGGAGTAAAAACATCTAATTGTAGTTTTGATAAAGATCGTAGATACCCTGTTACTAATGGTTATCTATAAACCTTTAACAGGTGATTTTTTACTTTTAATAACGTTATTCTGTTCTATTTCTTGGTTTAAATTGGCAATTTTATCAAATATAAATACTTTTGTTTGTACATTACCTTTGGTAGTAGGGAGTTCTGTATTAGTGGAATTCGTTATTTTTGTTTCCTCAATATTTAATAGATATTTAAGTACAGATATTTGTTCTTTAGAAGTTAAATTATCTTTTAATGCGTTATTAATAAGAGATTTTCTGTTAACAATATTTTTGTCCTCTAAATTTTTGCTAAGGTTTTCAGCTATTTGTATAAGATCTTTATTGTGATTAGTAATAGGGGGTTCTACATGCTTTTTAAGATCATTTTTTATAGTTATAAGAGATTCTTGTAAAGGTTCTGGAATAGTAACTTGATTAGTATTTGCATTACTATTAATAGATGGGTTTTTTATAATTTCTGTGGGTGTTTTTTTAATAGATAGATGTGTAGCTTTAGTGATTTTCTTAGCCTTAGATTCTTTTTGTAAAACCTTACTAACTTCTTTTAACAGTAATTTTTTAGTTCTAAAGAATAAATTGCTAATTTTAGATTTAGTATTTCCACGTAATTTTAACTTTGTTTTCTTATTTACCAAATCATTGAAATAATCTGGGTATTCCTGAATTAATTTTTTTAATTCAACATTATTAATTCTACCTTTTTTGGTTATAAAACTTAATTTGATCTGTAACCCATATTCTTTTGCTGATTTTTGCCTTTGTTTCATTGTTTCTTTGAACATATCCTTGATATCGTCAATCTTGATCTTTTCTGCAGGTATATTCTTAAACTTATATGGCATAGCCATTTTTGCCCATTTGACCAGAGCTTGTTCATTATAATATTTAGATAGTTCAGCAAAAGATTTATCAATAGTTTTATCAAGATCAATATTTGAAGTTGCAAGCAAACTATCTGCAAATATATTATTTTTTAATGAATGAGGAAATTCTCTAAAATGATTAGTTGGACCACGTAATGGTAAATGCCTAGACCAAGAATGGGGATGAATATTTTTTTCTAATTTATCAAGACTCCCAGCAAAATCTATTCGAACTAATTTTGGTTTAATAGAGGTGCTAACAGAATCTCTGACTACCCCGATATTTCCTACATGCATATCAAAGTCGCCTATTACTAAACTAGCAGGTGCTATTTTCTCAAAACCTTGGTAAGGTATTTCCTTAAAAGCTCGATTTAAAAGTTTCCTTGAACCAGCAAAGAGAGGGCGCCCTAGCATTTCAAAATTACCTTCTTTTCGTAATAATCTAGAGGGTCTAGTTTTTTCTGACATATGTTTATCCATATCAACATACATATCAGCGCTATAATTTTTAATATAATCAGATTTTACGTATATTTCAGAACCATCATTTTGAATGCCATTCTTTTGATTTGGTTCTTTACTAAGGTAATCTGGGGCAATTAAAGATACTTTTGCTCCTGAATCAGGACTTAACTCTTGGAAAATTTGTGATCCTAAGAATTCTGAGATGTTTTTACTAAAATTACTTTCACGTTTGATCATAGATAAATTGCCATCTTTATCTGTATATACTCCACCATATTTACCAGCATCATTAGCACCTGAGCTTTTTCTACCTTTAAACATAAGATTATTAAAAGCTGATGGTTGAGGAGAGTCTGAGATAATTTTTACTTTTTTGTTAGTAATATCTTTTCTCTCATTAGCATCATTATCTAATTTTCTTTTTTTAGAGGAAGGCATTTTGTTATCTAGTAAATTAATTATAATATTATGCTACATCAGTTTACCAACTTCTGTCAATAAATTTAAGATCTGAGGTGGTATTGATCATAGAAGTTGGCCCTCTAATTGCTAGTTGGCAAGAAAATTAATGTTTCTATAAATTATATTGTGTAGTGTAAGTTATTAGCTATTATACGCTTTAGTAACATTCTTGCATGACTCTTTAGATTTCGATGCTTAAGTCTTTGAATAGACTAGTTGTTATTTAACTATCTTAAATATTTAAAAGGTGAATTATGAAAGCTATAAATATTACAGTTTATATTTAGTTAAGAGTAATCTCTCAAGAAGATTACAAGACAGCAGAAGAGTATATAAAGGCAGACAATACTTTAATTATACAAACATTCCCAGAATAATATACAAATAAAAAAGATACAATTATACATAAGATAGTGGGTATCGGTAATATAGAATCTATAAAATTCTTGATAAACCAAGGAGTTGATATTAACTCAATAAGGGTTCGTGGATGTACACCTTTGCATCAAGCAGCTTTGAGGTTAGATGAGGAAGTTGTTGTGGAGTGTTTGTTAAAAGCTGGAGCTCTAGTATTAATATAGTTAATGACGATAAGGAAATTCCTTTGCACGCAGGGGCTTTTAATCCAAATGGGAAAGTTGTAAAGTAGAGCAATTAAATAAGTTAGTAGATCCATTGGTTGGAATTAATGATCAAACTGTAGTAGACAAGCAAATAAAATATTATATCTAACCCGATTGAACTATTATGATAAGTGCTGTATAAGAATAGTTTAAAAAGTTAGATAATGATTTATGCGAGCATATAGCCAAGATTTAAGGAACAAAGTAATAAATAAATACAAAGAAGGAACAATGA
>JAJIYR010000052.1 GCA_020881085.1 Rickettsia endosymbiont of Bryobia graminum
TGATGGTAGCTTTGGATATTTTCAAGAAATTCTGAAGCAGGTATCGGAAAATATACCTGAGGTGAAATTATTGACGATAAATCATGATACAGACAACATTCATATGCATCTGTCAATACCACCAAAGGTAAAAGTTAGCGCTGTGGTGAGGACAATAAAATCGATAACTGGTGGATTATTAAAAAAAAAGGTTGAATATATGAGGAAATCTTCTTGGGGAATGGAGGGGATGTGGTCAGATGGATATTTCGTCTCGACTGTTGGAATCAATGAGCATGTAATCAAACGGTATATAGAACATCAGGGGCAGGAAGATATGGGGCAAGCGCAGCTTGTACTCGACCTTTAGCTCGACACAGATACCACGGGGCTTGCCCCGTAGAGCATTCACTTTTTACTTTCATTTTCTTGAGTCACTATTAATTCTCTTTTTTATAGTTTTAGAATAATATTGTCCAAAAGCGATTGAATAAGCGATATTGCCATTCTCGCATAGGCAGCAATCCAAACGATATAACGTCATACTAGTAAATTTCTTATAAGTATAAGGGTACCACCTAAGCAGGAATTTTACTTTGCTACAACAATTTTATTCAAAGAATAAAAAGAGTTCTTTGCTCTATTTCATTCTCTTACTCATCTACGTGTTGCTTTTCATAATTTTCATACCGTTCCTGAGCTTCTATACATAAAGTTGCAACAGGTCTAGCTTCCAGTCTTTTCAAACCAATTGGTTCACCAGTTTCTTCACAATAACCATATTCATTATTCTCTATTCTTACCATTGCTTCTTCAATTTTATCTAGAAGCTTACGGTACCTATCTCTTGTACGTAGCTCAATGGCCGTATCTGTTTCAATTGAAGCTCGATCATTAAGATCCGGCTCCTTCCAGTTTTCTTCTTTAAGGTGCGTCAGTGTTTCTTTCGACTCAACCAACAAATCATTTTTCCAGTTATTAAGTTTTTGTTTAAAATACTCTAATTGTTCACTAGACATATATTCTTCATCATTTGAAGGAACATACCCTTCTGGTAAAATAATTTTACTAAGCATACTCACCTTTCATTGCATAATTTCATATAATATATCTTAAAAATAAAAATCAAGGCAAGAATATTGTAATATTTATTTATTAGATTTTGATATAGGGTGAGTATTATTATATACAGTTTCTAAATGTTTTAAACTTATTTTAGTATAACGCTGAGTAGTTGATAGACTTTTATGACCTAATAACTCCTGAATAGATCTCATTTCAGCTCCATTTTCTAGTAAATGCGAGGCAAAACTATGTCTAAAGGAATGAGCTGATAAATGTTCCGGCAAACCATAAAATCTACGTAGTTTAATTAATTCACGATTAAAGACAGGTGCCTGTAATTTTTTCCCCATTTTTCCTCTAAATACAGGTTGTTTATCATCTAAATCATATGGTAATTTACTTAAATATTTTAATATTAGTTCTCGTGCTACTGAAACCCATGGAATTAGCCTTTCTTTATTCCCTTTTCCTACTATTCTTATAAACTCAATGTTTTGTAAATGTATTTTAGTTATCGATAAAGCTTCAGAAATTCTAAGTCCAGTAGCATATATTAAAACTAGCAAAGCCTTATTTCTTAATTCTATCCACTCTAACTCAGCAAAATCATCAATATGTTCTATAGAAATGTGAGAATCTTCTTGGGACAAAGCTTTTGGTAAGATTTTAGCTTTTTTAGGGTTTTTTACTGAAAAAATTCCATGACATGATATATCATGAACTTTCTCCAAATATTTATAAAAGTTCTTTATTGCAGATAATCCTCTAGAATTTGAAGCAGCTACATAATTAGCTTGTTGCCTCTTAACAAGCCAGCTACGAACCATTCTAATATCAACTTGCTTAATTATACTAACAGTTACAATCTTATCAGTATATTGGTTAATAAAATCTAAAAAATTACTCAAATCATTATTATAAGAAACAATTGTGTGCTCTGAACAATTATGCTGCAATTTTAAATATTGCTGCCATTTCTCTATTAATTCCAATATTTCCACTGTTTTAGTCTGAAGCATATAAATTTCTAGTTTAAATACTAGAATTGTAGCATAAAAACCTAAAATACTAAGCAAAAAACATATTTTAGAAAAATATAGAATAATCTAACTTAATATCTTATTTATAACCTAAAGAAATCAACATATTTCTAGTTTCAAACATCGGTAACCCCATAATATTTGAGTGAGAACCTTTGATAAATGGCATAAAAGCTTCAGCATAACCAGATATCCCACACCCACCAGCTTTATTCATTCCCTCTTCTAAATTACAATAAAATTCTATTTCTTGATCTGTTAATCTTTTGAATTTAACAATAGTTTGCACTAGTTTTTTTCTTATCACTAGTTCTCCAGAATTTTTCTTAATTATACATAAACCAGTATAAACTTTATGGGTTCTACCTGATAAAATATTAAGGCAATATCTTATATCTTCATTAGTTAAAGCTTTAGGTAATATTTTTTTACCACAAGTTACTACAGTATCAGCCCCAATAATTATAGAATCCTCCTTTATATTTTTAGCAACTAATTCTGCTTTTTCACAGGCTAGCCTAAGCGCTAAATGGTCTGGAGATTCCTTAGGTAGTTCACTTTCATCAATATCAGCTGGAATTATCTTACTAGGAATAATTTGTAATCTTTTTAATATTTCTAATCTTGCTGGCGACTGAGAAGCAAGAATAATAGATAAATTATCTGAATTAGACATAATTTTATGTTAGGGAGTACTTAAATATAAAGCCTTTGAAACAGAATATGCTTCATAATGGCATAATTGTACAGCTCTTATATAGAGTAAATTTTGTTTTGTAAATATAAATAGTTAGCACAGTAAACACCAACCTTTGACTACAACAATGCTGGTTATGCTTAATAACGGTGAGTAACACGACCTTTCGTTAAATCATAAGGTGTCATTTCAATTTCCACCTTATCTCCAACAAGTATTCTAATACGATTTTTGCGCATTCTTCCAGAAGTATGCGCAATGATTAAATGATTATTCTCTAACTTCACTCGAAAAGTGGCATTAGGTAAAAGTTCTAAGACAGTTCCCTTAAAAGAAATCAGTTCTTCTTTAGTCATTTTTCATTTTATTTAACTGTTTATAGCTATAAAAATTATGGCTCCCCGGGCCGGATTCGAACCAGCGACCGAACGGTTAACAGCCGTTTGCTCTACCACTGAGCTACCGAGGAACAGATAACTAAACATCTTATAACAAATCTTTTTCTTACGGTCTAGTATTTTCTTTCGTTTTTTTAATCTTTTTCAAATATTAATATTTCTGTATTTCATAAAAGCGTCATTTTTAATAAATTCTATCTAATATTGCTCACTTTAAGTTGATACAAAGAATTGAATAATTATTTTACAATTGTCTGTGTTATCCAAAAATTATACTCTATATGTTACGCTCAAATGAATTTAAAGAAACGTGATGACTATGCACTTTACCTCTTCTTGCCATATCAATTATTAATTTATTTTTCCTAAGTATTATGCACTCTAGCATATACTTGTTGATATAAATCAAATCCAGCTGAATTTATTTTATAATCAACTTCAGCCTGTTGCAACAAATTTAAAATCTTAATAGCCCCCTCTATGGTAATTTTATTGATAATTTTTTTAAAAGGTGGAATATTTTTATAAAAAACTGTAGGTGATAAGGATTTTATTGCAATGTCTATATTTATACCATTAGATAATTTATTAAGTACTGTATATAGGTTTAAATAATATCTAATTAATGCCCTAATCATTAACACTTCGTTGATATTCTGTTGTTGTAATTTTTCATACTCTTGCAAAAAACCCGCTAAATTTCCTAAAGCAAAATGCTGGCATAAATTATCGCCATTTCCATTATTATCTTTAGTAATAACAGATTGTACGTCTTCTATAGTGATTTCATTTTTATCTGATGTGTAATATAATAATTTATCTAACTCATTTATTAAAACTTGATGATCACCACTTAAATTATTTGTTAAATACCTAACAGACTCTTCTTGTATTATCTTGCTATTGGCAGCTAATTTTTGAGAAATAATCTTAGTAATTTTCTGTTCATCATCATGATAACAAGCTAAAGATGCTAAATTATTTTCTGTTTCAAAAAATTTTCTTATACTGGAATTGCTTGATAATTCATCAGCAATAAAAACTAAAAAATGTAAAAAGTCTTTGCCTAAAGCAAGTTTTAATGGCTTATCTATAGACTCTCCAACTGATCTTATTTTAATCAATTGCTTTTGCATAAAAAAATTCTGAGAGTTAGCTAGCGTATCTAATGAATAATTTTTAAGATCTGAGTATTCTATAGAAGTCTTGAGTAAATTAAATTTTTTTATTAAAGCCTTACAAATTTTATCTATATATCCTTTATCTGGTCCATATAATAAAAGAGCATTTACCTGCCTACCCTCTATTTTTTCAAATAATTGAGGAACTTGTGATAGATAAAGCTTCATAATTAATTTTAATTTTTGTTGTTATTCACATTGTTAAAATGGATAACTAATCTTGCAAATATTTCTTCTGCTGCCTGTCTAGTTAAATCGTCACTTGCCGCTTCACTTGATATATAATTACTATAAACTATAGAATCAATATTATAAGAATTTGTATGGGTAAATTCTCCGGTAGTAACTTTTTTCCCAGTTTCAATATTAATTAACTGGTATTGGACGTTTTGACTAATTATTTCCCATAAAACATCAGAATTCTTTTGAATCACAGAAGGTAATTTACTATTTACAAATTTCACCTTCAACAAATACTTAGCATCTACTGATCTATTTCTTGGTAAAATATTGGATAAATGATATAAGAACTCCGAACCTTCAATTGAATTAATTTCTTCAACCTCTATGCAATTTAACTGATTCAATTCGTGAGCGTTATATTTACTGGAATATACCGGCTTCAAACTACAGGAAGCACAAAAAAATAAGCATACTAATATAGTTAAATAATTATATTCTGCCATAATTATAGAAGGGCTATTTTTTATAGCAGAACCTCTCATTTTTATCCCTCTTTAGAAAGAGTTGTAGATTCTTGAGTATGATTATTTTTACCAGACTCATTATCTCTATTATGTATTTTAGGACGATTATATGTTTTTCTTCTATTTCTAGACTTGGATTTTAGTTTTGGTTTTGTTTCAGTATCCTCTGGATGAAGATTTTTTTCTTCAACTACTTCAACTAATTCTTCTATACTTTTTTCTACAAAATTTTGCTGTGAGCTATTATTTTGTTTAGCAATATCATTACCCTTGGGATCATTTCCAATTTTTTGTTGATATAAATGCGATTCTTGGACTAATTTACTACTATTACTTTCATTAACAGCAGTCTCCTCATCTACTTTTATAACTACATTCTTACCACCCTCATTAACTGCCTCCGATTTATTAACAGTTACTTTCCATTTTTGTTTAGTTTTATTATGGTTGTTTTTAGGGATTCTTTCTTCCTGATAATTTGAAGACTGATTTTGTATTAAAGGTTTATTATTGACAATAATATTATTAGATTTCTTTGGTAATTTCACTTTTTCAATTGAAAAATTATCAGAAGTTGCAGTTGGATCTACATAAAAATTTAACTTTAAACTATATTTCTCTTCAATTATTGATATCTGAGTTCTTTTCTTATTAAGTAAATACATTACTGAATTGACATTGGCATAAACATTTATTACATCAATAGTTTCATTAAAGATCTCATTTTCTACTGTACGTAAAATTAGCATAGCATTGGATTCATCTGCACGAACAAGCCCTTTACCATTACAGTGAGAACAAACAGAAGAATTGGACTCAAGAAAGGATGGCCGAAGTCTTTGGCGCGACATTTCTAAAAGACCAAATTGGCTAATATTAGCAGTCTGGATTTTTGCACGATCCCGACTCAAGAACTCTCTAAAAGACCTTTCAACAATTCTGCGGTTTCTAGTATCATACATGTCAATAAAATCAATAACCAATAAACCTGATAAATCTCTTAATTTAACTTGTCTTGCAATCTCTCTAGCTGCCTCTAAATTTGTTTTTAACGCTGTTTCTTCAATATTTTTTTCAGACGTTGCTCTACCAGAATTAACATCTATTGAAATAAGAGCCTCTGTTGGATTTATTACTATATAACCACCTGAAGGCAAGGAAATAACTGGCTGATATAAATTGGCTAATTGCTCTTCTATTGCAAATTTTGTAAAAATTGGCACTTTATTTTTATATTCTTTTAGTTTATTCAGCTCAGTTGGCAATATATCCTTCATGAATTTCACAGCATTTTGATATGCCTCATCTCCCTGTATTATCATCTCTTTTACAGTATGATCAAACATATCTCTAATTATCTTCTGAATTAACCCATCTTCTTCATGTATAAAGCATGGAGCTACTGATTTAACTGTAATTTCCCGAATTTTATTCCATAATTTTACCAAGTAATTATAATCACGTTTAATATCTAAGGTGGTACATCCAGCTCCAGCTGTACGAACTATTATACTTGAACTATGATTATTTGTAGTTATTTTACTAATTATACTTTTCAGTCTCTTACGTTCATCAGTGTTAGAGATTTTACGTGATACGCCATTCTGTAAAGAAGTATTGGGCATTAAAACGCAATACTTACCGGCGAGTGCAAGAAAGGTTGTAAATGACGCCCCTTTATTACCTCTTTCTTCTTTTGTAACTTGGACAAGTATTACTTGTCCCTTTTTTATTACTTCCTGAATCTTATATTGCTTTTCCTTATCGTCTTCTTTATTACCCTGCTCCTGATTTATTGTTTCAATGTCACTCTCTAAAACTTCAAGATTAAATTCGCTTTGGATTTTTTCATCTACTAACTGTTCTATAGCTTTTAAATCAATTTCTTCATTATCAATTATAGGATTATAATTTCTTTCTATTGCTGGCGCTGGCTCAATAATGTTGTCTTGAGTAATATTTGCAAGAGTAATTTCTTTTAAACTCTCTATTGGAGATAATAACTTCTTTTCAGAATTAGGTAAATTGTAATAGTCAGGATGAATTTCTGCAAAAGGCAAAAACCCGCTTTTATCAGCTCCGTATTCAATGAATGCAGCCTGTAGTGATGGCTCTACCCTTGTAACTTTTGCAAGATATATGTTACCTTTACTTTGTTGTTTTATTGCTGTTTCATATTCAATATCATCAATATTATTATTATGACTTAATAACACCACCCTTGTTTCGTTTAGAAAATTAGCATCAATTATAATTTTTTTATTCATTAATTTTTTACTCGTAAATAATTTTATTTCATGCTCTCATATATTCTTACAATCCATGTAAAATGTTCTTTATATTTTACATATTTTATTTATCTAATATTAAATAATTCAATATTTATTATGAAAAATAACTATCTAAATTAGCATTTATTAACTGCACAAATTAACTGCACAACTCAACCACTACCGGCTGAGAGCCGGTAGGTTGATGGTAGGGACTAGAAGTGCCGTAGAGTTTAAGCTAAAGCTTATTCCAATCTAATGTTAGAAATAGAAGTTGGTTTATGAGCTTCTGTATGGTTATTTATATACTCA
>JAJIYR010000053.1 GCA_020881085.1 Rickettsia endosymbiont of Bryobia graminum
ATTGCTTTCTTCTGATTATTAGAGATGTCTTTCCCACTTAACAAATCCTCACCTAGCTCTTGGTGCTTCATATAAGATTGGTAAATCTTCGGCAGATCAATAAAAGTAATCCCCGCCGCAAGCAGCGCGGGGTATTTTAGCAGTAAGCTAGCGGTTGTTCCTGATGCAGTTTCTTATATTCCTTGCCTTGGTTTCTTTCGTATTTTCCTATCATAGTATCGTTTCAATGCTTACCTACCGTCCTCGTACAATATCCATCAGTCCAAAATTCTCCACCCCATAATTGTTTCTCTACCTGCGGACACTGTCTAACTATTTGACGAGCTGTAACACTTTTAATCGTTGTTACTATTTTTGTTACGCTATAGGTTGGTACAGATTGTACTAAAAAATGGACATGATCTTCATCAACCCCTATTTCTAAAAATTTTATTTGATATCTCTTTTGCTTCAGACCAAAAATTTAAAGATTTCTCAGTATCCATAATATACTCCAGGTTTTTTATAACTTAGAAAATTATTATATCATACTCATCTCCTTAACCGAATGCCATTGCTAGTGGAAGAACACCCATTTTTGCGGTTTTCATTTTTGATCCTCTGAAACTCCTCTATTGTATCAGAATTATAGGTGACATACCTTATCTCAATTGCTTTCTCCTGTACTACCTATTTTTACATTGTCATTGTCAAATAAAAAGGGACCACCAAATTACGTGAAAAAGGGACCACTGTATGTAAAAATTTTTATGTCATATTACCCCCAGATTTATAGTTATTCATACGATAACTTTTACCTGTTATGTTTAGTATATGCGCATGATGTACTACTCGATCAATAATTGCATGAGTTAATAACTCATCAGCAAATATTTCATTCCATCTTTCAAAATCCTTGTTTGTGGTAATAACGGTAGATTTATTTTCATATCGTTTAGCAATAATATTAAAAAAATTATCTACTGAATGTTTTGGTAATTGCTTAAAACCCAACTCATCAAGAATTAATAAGTCAAATGATAAAAGTAATTTAACCTTTTTGTGATAGCTATTATCTGCTCTTGCAATATGTAAATTATACAGCATATCCGAGAACGTAGTAAAATATACAGCAGAGTATTCTTGTGTTAAAGCTTTTAATGCTAATCCAATAGCAAGATGAGTTTTGCCAGTGCCAGAATTACCTATGAATATGACATTGCCCTTAGTATTAATATAATCACAAGTAGATAAATCACTTATTACTTTGGTATCAATACTTGGTTGGAACTGAAAATCAAAGTCTTCTAAATTTTTAGTTACCGGTAATTTAGCAGCACTTTTACGACGACGGTAATTATTATCTTTACGGTGAGATTTTTCATCTTCACATAATAGTGCTTACTACATGACAATTTTTCATTTAGCCCTTTACAAATTAAGCTAGATGTGTTTTTCTAATAACAGAAAGCATATTTCAACAATACTATAAGGAGGAGTTATATCATGTATCAGAATAACGCAGCTGAAGAAGAATTAATTGGGCTTATGCAACAACATGGAATAGACATGGATGAGGTAGATCCTGACATTTTCTCTACACTTGCAGGTAGTCGCTTTGTACCATTAATAAGAGATAATTCAGTGGATATTAATGATTTACTAAATTTAGATTTAGAGAGTTTGCAATATATTTGCAACAACGATAGTATCGTACAAGAGTTACAAAATAAAAAAATTGATTTTGTAGAATTTCAAGAATTGTTAGAAAATAATTTTGCAGACTTTGTCGAAGTACACCGGTATAACAATTCGGTAGCACACATTTTAACGTTATATCGCGAAAATCCTTTACACTTAAGGTTTCTGAACGCTGATAATTCGCCAGAAGATATTGTGAGGGAAAATGCTGATGATGCAGAAATAGTAAGGTTTGCTATTAGACATGGATATGTAGATGATGAAGACATAGCTAGTATTCAACACTCTCTTATGGGTGATGATGATAACATACCTGCTGCATATATGGAATTTCAAGCACATCTTATTGGTATGGAATCTGACAGTAACTGAGTCTTGTTCAACAGTTCGTGTAGAGTTACAAATAAGAGAATTAATCGAATCGGTTGGCTGCGATATTTTATTCTTACCGACAGATAGCCTAGGTTTAAATCCTATAGAACATTATTGGTTTAAGATAAAAAATAAAGGTTCTGTCGCATTTATTGAAAAGAACAATGACATTTTGTATCTTGAGTACATATAGCACGAACGTAGGAAATAGATACAAAATTTATAGTGTTTGTCGGTACCGTCAAGTTAACTCAGATTTAGCAAAAAACAAGTATTTTGTGAACGAAGCTATGCGGCTTGTAGATCATAAATTTTATAAAAATCCTGTGTTTTATGGTTAACTTGACGGTGCCCTAGCAACTATTAGGTTTAGCATAAAACCAAATCTTTTTATTTATTATCCAGCTGATGGTTCAAACCTCCACCTTCAGGTGGAGAAACTTTAGTTTGAAGAAGTCATAGTCATCCTATAAAATAAGTCCTATTTACTTATTTTATAGGATGACTATGACAGAATATGAGAAAGGGAAACATACGGTATATTATCAATAGGTATCACATAGTATGGATAACAAAATACCGTTATAAAGTATTAACCCAAGTTATCAAAGAAAG
>JAJIYR010000054.1 GCA_020881085.1 Rickettsia endosymbiont of Bryobia graminum
GTAGGTAAGCATGGAAATGAGAATATGATAGGAAAATACGTAAAAAACCAAGGCATGGAATATAAGAAACTGCATGAGGATCATCAGCTAGCTTTCTTCTAAAATACCCCGCTGCTTGCGGCGGGGATTACTTTTATTTAAATTTTAACTAAAAATTACTTCTATTATCTTGTATTATAGTTTACTAATTATTATATAGTTATTAAGACATTTTTCGAGGTTATAAAATGAATATTGATAAATTTACTACTCATGCAAAATCAGTAATCTCAGGTGCCCAAAATTCAGCGGCAAAAAATGATAATCAACAAATATTGCCATTACATATATTTATCGCACTATTGCAAGACGATAGTGGTGTTATTAATAACCTTATAAATATCTTACAAATTAATTTAGATAATTTACATAACACTCTAACTAAAGAATTAGATAGACTACCTAAAGTACAAGTTCAAGGTGGTGGACAATTATACCTTGCTTCAGAAACAGTTAAACTATTTGATAAAGCAACTGAACTTGCTAAAAATAGCGGTGATAATTTCATAACTGTTGAACGAATCTTTGAAGCTTTATCTTACGATAAAAGTGGAGCTGGAAAAATTTTAACTGATTTATCAATAACTGATAAAAAAATAGCCGCCGCTATTATTTCTCTTCGTAAAGGTAAAAAAGCTGATAGTGAATCTTCAGAAAATAGTTACGACGCCTTAAAGAAATATGGACGAGATGTAACAGAATTAGCTGAGCTTGGTAAATTAGATCCAATAATTGGACGTGATGAAGAAATAAGAAGAACTGTCCAAATTTTATCACGAAGAATGAAAAATAACCCTGTCTTAATAGGAGAGCCAGGAGTAGGTAAAACTGCAATAATAGAGGGGCTTGCTCAAAGAATATTCGTTCAAGACGTACCAGAAACATTAGCAAAATGCCGAATTATTGAACTTGATATGGGGGCCTTAATTGCTGGAGCTAAATATCGTGGGGAGTTTGAGGAAAGGCTTAAAGCCGTATTAAATGAGATTAAAACATCAAGCGGCGAAATTATTCTATTCATTGATGAGTTACATTTGTTAGTAGGCACTGGTAAAACAGATGGCGCTATGGATGCCTCAAACTTGCTTAAACCGATGCTAGCTAGAGGAGAGTTACATTGTATTGGAGCAACTACTTTAGATGAATATCGTCAATATATTGAGAAAGATCAAGCACTTGCTAGAAGATTTCAGCCAGTTTATGTCAGTGAACCAACTGTTGAAGATACTATCTCTATTCTACGGGGCATTAAGGATAAATATGAATTACATCATGGAGTAAAAATTTCCGATAGTGCTATAATTGCTGCAAGTACTTTATCCAATAGATATATTACTGATCGTTATTTGCCAGATAAAGCAATTGACTTAATTGACGAAGCATGCTCTCGATTAAAAATAGAATTATCCAGTAAACCTGAAGAGCTAGATGAGCTTGACCGCAGAATTATTCAAATAAAAATTGAGCTAGCTGCCCTTAAAAAGGAAAATGATGAGCATTCAAAAAAGAAGGTTATTAATCTCACAGAAGAACTTACTACGCTTGAATCCCGTTCTTACGATATGAATACCACATGGCAAGCAGAAAAGGATAAGATTCAAATCGAACAAAAATTAAAAGAAGAATTAGAAAGAGCTAAGTTAGAATTAGAAAGAGCTGAAAGAAGTAGTGATCTCGCCAAAGCTAGTGAACTAAAATATGGCATTATTCCTGATCTTACCAAAAAGCTTAAACAAGCAGTAGATCAAGAAAGCAATATATTATCAAAAGAAATAGTCTCAGATAATGATATAGCGATAATTATCTCAAAGATTACCGGAATACCTATTGATGCAATGTTATCAAGTGAGAAAGAAAAATTATTACAAATGGAAGACCAACTGCGTAAATCAGTTATTGGGCAAGACGAAGCTATTCAAAGCGTGAGCAACGCAGTACGCCGATCCAGAGCAGGAATTCAAGATATTAATAGACCTATTGGATCATTTCTATTTCTTGGCCCAACTGGTGTTGGGAAAACTGAACTAACCAAAGCCTTAGCCCATTTTTTATTTGACGATCGCAACGCAGTACTCAGAATCGATATGTCTGAGTATATGGAAAAACATGCTATATCCCGCCTAATTGGCGCCCCTCCTGGCTATGTTGGCTATGAGCAAGGTGGAGTATTAACAGAAGCAGTGCGAAGAAGACCTTATCAGGTTATTCTATTTGATGAAGTAGAAAAGGCTCATTCAGATATTTTTAATATTATGCTACAAATTTTAGATGAAGGTAGGTTAACAGATAGCCAAGGAATTACGGTTGATTTTAAAAATACTATTATCATTCTTACTTCTAATATTGGAGCCGAAATATTAATTAATCAAAAAGAAGGAGATGATGATAGAACCCAAAAAGAAGTGATGGAATATGTTAGAGCAATATTTAAACCTGAGTTTTTAAATAGGCTAGATGAGATTATTATGTTTCATAAACTATCTCGTCATAATATCCACGATATTGTTAAAATACAATTAGAGCATTTAAAAGAGATTCTTGCTAAACAAAACATCCTCTTAGAGATAGATGAATCAGCAATAAATTATCTTGCTGATAAAGGCTATGACCCAATGTTTGGCGCTAGACCCTTAAAAAGATTAATTCAACGAGAAATACAAAATAATTTTGCTAGACTAATTTTATCTAGTGAGGTACAAAATGGTAACATTGTTAATATATCATCAAACGATAAGGAATTAATTATTAAAAAGATGGCATAAAAGGTTATAATAAGTCATCGTTATATCGATAATACTATATCTATTAATCTTTATGTAATAAGACTCCTTAAATGGAAGAATAGAGAACAAATATCTTAGTACTCTACACATTTTAATATATTATTACTAGTTTATAAGATCATGTAACTAATACAATAATTTTTTGTTATCAAGTGATATTAAAATTCGCGTAATTTCCGACTTGGAGAACTCAAAGTAATAAGGTTTAAAGGCTATTTGTATAAAAATTATTTTTTTAGTAGCTATTTTAGCTACTTTTTTAAAAAATTATTAGAATATTACTGTAACTTATTGAATTTTGTGTTTCAAATAACTTCTTATTAATTTATAAATATTTTTATTTATGAGTTATAATAGACTATCAGGTGATTACCATATATTTATCTGCCAGAATCAGCGTCCTAATGAATCGCCAAAAGGATGCTGCATGTCTAAAGGAAGTGATAAAATATTAGAACATTTCAAAAAACTTACAGCTACTCTAGAAGCAAATATACATTCCAATGATCCTGTGAATTGGGGTATACAAGTAACTTAAAGCAGGTTGCCTAAATAAATGCTCTCAAGGAGTGGCATTAGTTATTTACCCGTCCGGCACTTGGTATAGTATAAAATCACTTACTGATGTAGAAGAAGTAATGACATCGCATATCCAAGGAAATCAAGTTGTTAATCGATTACTGATGAAAATATGATTTATAATGAAGAAGATAAGGTAATATATTCAAATACTCAAAAATCTTCGGGTGATACTAACTCGCAAAAAGATTTAAACGTATGGATACTGGCTGACAGCAGGATTGGCAATTTAAATCAAGCTATAGCTCTAACAGAAACCATTAGACTACCTTATGAATCAAAAAAAATAGTTTATAATTGTTTAGGTAAATTACCAAATTATTTACTAGCTTTAGGTACTATCTATATTAAAAATGAATCTCTAGAACTCTTAAAAACAAATAAATTTCCAGATATAATTATTTCCTCTGGTAGAAGAACTGCCGCTTTAGCAAGTTACTTAAGAAATAAATCTGGCAATAAAACTAAAATAATTCAAATAATGCATCCAAACCTGCCTTTTAAACGGTTTGAATTAGTTATTTTACCTGAGCATGATAAAGTAAATCAAGCTGAAAGTAATGTAATTAGAATTACTGGTGCGCTAAATAATATTCAAACTAAGATAGTTACTGGTGGTATTGAGCTACAGAAAAATTATCCTAATCTCAAAAAATTTATCTCTGTAATTATTGGTGGTAATAGTAAAAACTATAAATTTACTATTGACGATTCCCTATTACTTACCTCAATATTAAATAATATTATCAAAGTTAAAGATCTTTCTCTTTTTATTAGCTTTAGTAGACGCACCCCAAATGATGTTAAAAAAACCATTAAAAATAATATCCCTCCTTCTAAAACTATAATTTACGATCCTACTGAAATGCCAGCTTCTGTTAACCCATATTTTGGTATGCTTGCCAAAGCAGATTATATTATATCTACTGCAGACTCAATTTCAATGTGTAGTGAAGCAGCATCTTCAGGTAAACCTCTATATATATTTTGTCCTGATAATTTTAAATCTTCTAAACATTTATCTTTCCTACAACAATTAGTAAAATTAGGAATAGCTAGAATATTAAATTATTCTCATGCTACTTTAGAAGATTATACCTATACACCTCTAAATGAAGTAACAAGAATTTCTGATATAGTAAAATCTAAAATATGGCCTAAATCATGATATTAATTGATTCTCATTGTCATTTAAACATGTTTAGCGATGTAGACAGCTTAGTAAACAGGGCTAAAGACAATAATGTTATGTATATGCAGACTATTTGTACTAATCTTGAAGATTTGCCAAATATTCTAAATATAGCTGAAAAATATGATAATATATTTGCTTCTTGCGGCATTCATCCAAATGAAATAAAAGAAGTTATTTCACATGAGATCATTATTAATTATTGTAAACATCCAAAAATAATTGGTATAGGAGAAACTGGCCTTGATTATTATTATCAAACCACTAACAAAGTTACACAAATTCTATCATTAGAGCAACATATCCTGGCTTCCCAACAAACAAAATTGCCCATTATTATTCATACTAGAGATGCTGAACAAGATACGCTCGATGTCTTAAGCAGCGAGATAAAAAACTATCATTTTCCAGGCCTAATTCATTGCTTTACTGCTTCAAAACATTTTGCAAAAAAAATGCTTGATCTCGGTATGTATATATCTATTGCTGGTATTGTTACTTTTAAAAATGCTATAGATCTACAAGAAATAGTTCGTTATATTCCTTTAGATAGATTATTAATTGAAACTGATTCCCCTTACCTTGCCCCTATTCCTATGCGTGGCAAACAAAATGAACCTGCTTTTGTAAAATATGTTGCAGAAAAAATAGCTTACCTCAAGGAAATAGCTATAATAAATGTTGCAAATGCCACTACTAATAACTTTATTAACTTATTTTCTAAGGCAAATTTAAATAATCCTAGCTAAAATTCTGTAACACATGCTACCATATATAGTGGGAAAATGTTAATTTAAAATGGGAGATAGCTATGTCAAAAGAAGCAAATATTCAAGATCCAAAGCTAGATCAAGCAATAAATAAATCCCTGGGGGAACATATAAAAGATAGTTGGAAGAGTATACTGAATTAACTTGAAGAGTTGGAGAAATGGTTAACGGTAATAGTTTGGAAATTATCGTTTATTAAGGTACGTAACCTATCTTTATAATTGCCGATGTTGCTGAAAAATTTGTTTATTGCTTCTGAAAATTGTTC
>JAJIYR010000055.1 GCA_020881085.1 Rickettsia endosymbiont of Bryobia graminum
TGCGTCCGTCTCGTTCTGTCTTATGACGTTCCTTCAACTTCTCTCTTTGTTCTTCTGTCAATACATTCTTACTCACAATGTCCTAAACTCTACAATAGCTCTCCTATCTTTGCAACCCTTCATTTACTACGAACAGTATACTATAATATTATGATAACTAAAATTTGGGTCGCACTTATATCATTAGTTAATAAATGTTGATTTTTTATAATAAAATTATATCTTTACTATAAAAATCCGTGACAATAACAACATTATTACATTTAGTTCATCTATAGAGAATTACTATTGACTAAAATAATTCAAGCTAATATAATGCTCTCTTAGTTTGTTAAAATTTTATAGTGAGATATTTTTCATGTTCGCAGTCGTTCAAGCAGGCGGGAAACAATATAAAGTCGGTAAAGATAGTGTTATTAAAGTAGAAAAAATTGACGGTGATAAAGGTTCCAAAATTGAGCTTAGTCAGGTATTAATGATAGGTGAAGATTCTAAACCATCTTTTATAGGCACCCCAATGGTTAAAGGAGCATTTGTTACTGCTGAGATCACCAACCAGTTTAGGGACAGTAAAATTATTGTTTTCAAGAAAAAGCGTCGTCAAAATTATCGTCGTAAGGCTGGTCATAGACAAGAGCTAACTGAATTAAAAATATTGGATATTACTAAGCAATAATCAAAATTAAGGATATAGAAAATGGCAACCAAAAAAGCTGGTGGTAGTTCTAGAAATGGTAGAGATTCGGCTGGTCGTAGGCTAGGCGTTAAAAAATCTGATGGACAATCTGTAATCCCAGGTAATATAATTGTTAGACAACGTGGCACAAAAATCCATCCCGGTAAAAACGTTGGTCTTGGAAAAGATCATACTATATTTGCTTTAACTGATGGTATTGTACAATTCACTAGCAAAAGGGCTTATAAGATAGTAAACGTTGTATAATTAATATTATTCAAAAACTTAATATATAAAACCAAGCATTGATTGTTAAGACTTTGCTTGGTTTTTTTATATTGATTTTCTTTAATTATATATTGTATGAATTAAGAGTTCATACAGGCGATATAAACACTGTAAAGTAAAATAGCACACTATACCCCCTTAAGATAGTAAAGATGCAGGCAAATTTTAGTGATAAAATCACCAATTAGATTGATTTATACTAGAAATATAATAAAGTATAATTGATTGTCTAATCCATGGATTCTTGCTTAGTTTATGTCAATAATAGTTCAAAAATTTGGCGGCACTTCTGTTGCTAATACCACCAGAATAAAAGATATTCTTCCCATTATTAAACTTGAAAAGCAATATGGCAATAAATTAATAATTGTTGTTTCTGCAATGGCAGGAGTGACAAATCATTTAGTCACCTTATGTAATGAAGTCTCTAGCCTTAAGACCAATTCAGCATTAGCAGAATATGATACTGCTCTATGTAGTGGAGAAATGGTAACCGCATCATTATTGGCTCTTAGTCTTCACGAAGAGAATATACCAGCCAGATCAGTACTTGCATGGCAATTACCTATTATTACAAATGATAATTTTAGCAAAGCAATAGTAGAAAACTGTTCTATAGATCTAATAATCAAATGTTTAGATAATAATATAATACCTATTATCGCAGGATTCCAAGGAATTACCATTAACAATAGATTAACTACGCTTGGAAGAGGCGGCTCCGATACTACCGCAGCCCTAATTGCTGCGGCAATCAAAGCTGATAGATGCGATATATACACTGATGTAGAGGGGGTGTTTACTGCAGACCCACGTATAATTCCCAGAGCAAAAAAATTAACTAATATTAGCTTCGAAGAAATGCAAGAATTAGCTTCTAGCGGAGCCAAAGTATTGCATCCACGCTCTTTAGAAATAGCCATTAGATATAAAATACCTATAAGAGTTTTGTCCTCATTTTCATATAACACTATAGTCAATTCAAAACAAGTAAGCGCTAGGAATGATGAAACGAAGCCTAAACACAATAAGAAAGCAATGAGCGACAACATCATCACCCCCTCAATTAACCATACTCTTAAAGAAAATATTGGCACATTAATCACATCAAAAGACAAAATCATGGAAAATAGGCAAATTACTGGTATTACCTCAAATAAAAATTTGTTAAGATTAACAGTGAATTCTAATATAAATTTTAATCAAATTTGTAATTTAATTGCTGATAATAATATTCATCTGGAATTAATGGAAAATATTGAAACTAATAAACAATATAGTTTTATTGCAGCATTATATGATAAAAATAAATTACAACATTTATTAGATACCCTGAAGAAAGAAAAGCAAATAAACTCTTTTACTATAGATACTCAAATATCTATAGTATCAATTATTGGTTATAGCATTAAAAATGATTGCAAACTAGTTAGCCTTATATTAACTGAATTAGAGAAAAATAATATCTTAGTAAAGATGGTACAAATATCAGAAATTAAAATTGCTTTATTAATAAAAGATACAGATACCGAACGAACTATCCGCTGTTTACATCAATTGCTTATAGGTAATTCATAGGAATTGGATGCTAAGAATAATAATTGAAGCCTGTATAATACTTAGAAGCCTGTATAATACTTATGAGAGCGGGGTAACAATTTTTTCAGTGCATATCAATTGATTATAGATTAAATAAATAATATAGAGAAATATGATTTATAAAAATAAATTAGCAGAGTTTATTACAACTTTTTGCTACATAGGTAAAATAAAATATTGCCCTGGTACTTTTGGCTCTTTAATGGCTTTTCCTTTATGGTATCTAATTCTCAATTTAACTTTAAAATATCAGATAATTTTTTCATTTGCTAATCTATCTAGATTTCAGGCGCAAATTATTAGCATATTAATTGTAACCTTTCTTATTTGCCTATTATTATTTATTATTGGTACATATTTTTCATCAGTCTACTCAAAATATGTTATGAAAGATGACCCTAAAGAAATAGTAATTGATGAAGTAGTCGGACAAATGCTAACTATATTATTGAGCTCCTTCTCTATTATTTTTATAAATTATTCAAAAATAATACAATATTTAGATATTCTAACTATAAATATTATATTTCTACTTGTTTTACCTTTTATTTTATTTAGGTTCTTTGATATAACAAAACCATGGCCAATAAATTGGGTAGATAGAAATATCAAAGGAGGTATCGGTATTATGATAGATGATGTAATGGCAGCAGTTTTTGCTTCGGTAATACATTATGTTATCACTTTTACTTTAATAAATTGGTTTGGATAATATTAGACCTCTTTTAAAAATCTCTACAACTAAGAGATTTTTGTAGTGTATATTAGCACCTGAGAATGTATAACTCATTAGCTGAAATAGGGTTTTGAAAGAGATCTGTTGATTTAATTTAAATGTAAGGTACTATATGAAGCTTAAAAACATTATAACTTTAGTTACTACTACTATTCTAACTTCTACAATATGTTTTGCATCTCCAAGCAATATCCCAACACCAACAAGTGACCAAAAAACAGAACAAAGCAATAATACCCCTCAAACTAGTAATTCTATTGAAATAATTGCACCTTGGGCAAGACCTACTAACCCGGCTAATAATAATTCTGCTGTATATTTTGAGATTCGTAATAATTCTGATAAAGAAGTGAATTTAATAAATGTTTCTTCGGATATTGCTAATAAAGTTGAATTACACAATAGCTATGTTGATGAAAAAGGAGTCAGCAAAATGGCAAAAGTTGATAAGCTTGTGATTCCTTCAAAAGGCAATATCGCTTTAAAACCAGGTGGTATGCATGTTATGCTACTAGACCTCAAAGATAAATTAGAAGTAGGTAAAAAATTTGATTTATTCTTATATTTTGATGATAAAACAAAGCAAAATATTACCATAGAAGTACAAAAACCACAATAAACTTTCGGTGCTGTTGCACTAAGTGTGTAAATTTCTAGGATAGGTTATATTAACAATAATATAATTTATCAGGAATAACATGAGTAACACTAACCAAGAGAAGATAAAGCAAGCAGTAGATTTGCTAGTAGATAAAGATACTGATT
>JAJIYR010000056.1 GCA_020881085.1 Rickettsia endosymbiont of Bryobia graminum
GTTTCCCTTTCTCATATTCTGTCATAGTCATCCTATAAAATAAGTCCTATTTACTTATTTTATATAGGACGACTATGACTTCTTCAAACTAAAGTTTCTCCACCTGAAGGTGGAGGTTTGAACCATCAGCTGGATAATAAATTTTTCTAATAGAAAAAGAATGCACCAGTCATTGGAATATCTCACTCCAGAACAGGTGTATTTTACAAAAATTATTGAGTAAAATTATAATACAATTTATATCTCATAAACCTTAATTTTTAGTCTAGACAAATTCGACCACCTCAAACATCATCTATGAATAATTCCTAAATATTATACTTATTAATACTTTTCTTGAAATATTTTTAACTTAAATTCTGGTAATATAGCTAATAAATGATCAAAAATTTCTGCCTGCACCTCCTCGTATATAGGCAGATTTATTTCATTAGTAAAAATAAATAACTCTATTGGTAAACCGGTAGTAGTCGGAGCAAGCTGACGTACTACAAAAGTAAAACCATGCTTATATATAGTAGGATTATTTTTTAAATATTCTGTTATATATGATCTAAATATTTTTATATTTGTTAAAGCATTATTATTATTTTCTATTTTTACTTCATCTAATGCTTTACTTACAATATACGAGGATTTCTTTAATTCTTGTAAAAATGAAGATGGAACAAAATTAATAGTCTCAATATCAATACATAGCGCTCTCTGAATTTTTTTAGCAGCTCTTTCCTTAATACCTCTCATATTTACTACATTAGTTGTTAAAATGCTACCTGTAGGAATTGTTGAAATTGTTTGGTCAAAATTCCTAATCTTAATTACAGTAATATTAATTTGTTCAACTACTCCATCAACATTAAGCGATGGAATAGTAATATGATCCCCTATTCTTACCATATCTTGAGAAATAATTTGTACACTCGACAACACCCCTGTAACACTATCTTTAAATACGAAAGTTAATAAAGC
Organism: Rickettsia endosymbiont of Bryobia graminum; assembly: GCA_020881085.1. Taxonomy (GTDB): domain Bacteria; phylum Pseudomonadota; class Alphaproteobacteria; order Rickettsiales; family Rickettsiaceae; genus Tisiphia. The sequence continues at coordinate 970 of JAJIYR010000056.1, forward strand.
AGCAGCTGCTCCTAAACTAGTAAAAAATGCTGTAGGGGAAATATTTAAAATACAAGAAATAAGTATAACAGCGGCAATACAAATAATCATAATTTTCAATATTTGTACTACTAAACTTAAAGGAGCTCGCATCATATCAGATATCTTCCTCTCACCAACTTCATAAAGCGTATTTATTATCGATAAGGCTAAGAGAGTAAAAGAAATAGTTGTATAAAGAGTTATAAAAATGTTTTTACCTAAATTTATAAAATCTGGGTTTGAAAAACTATTTAATATCTTACCACAAAATATTAAATATATACTTACTAACGCATGCAATAGATAAGTATAAACATGATTCCTTTCTATTATTTTGTCATAGTCACCATATTTTTTATTAAGGCAAGATTTGATCATTGAAAATACACATTTCTTAATGATTAAAATAATAGGCAACAAACCCGCTATCATTAACATGATCCATAATATTTCAGTATGATATTTATTGTAAATATCAAGTAAATATTCTATCCATTGTGTAATTATTGCCATAAATTTACCTTATCATTTTAAAAATATACTATATATTAATAATACACCTTATATTAACTAAGTAATCAAGAATTATTTGTTTTATGGCCTTTCTAAATATTAACCCTGTGGTCTTTTCTATTGGTCCATTTAATGTTCATTGGTATGCTCTAGCTTATGTGCTTGGTATAATAATTGGCTGGTTTTATGCAAAAAAAATAATCAAAACATTTGCTATTAATATCAATCTTCAAACCTTGGAAAGCTTTATCACTTGGGCTATCTTAGGTATAATAATTGGTGGTAGGCTTGGGTATGTTTTATTATATGATCCTATTAAATATTTTTCAAATCCTGTTAAAATTTTAAAAACCTATGAAGGCGGAATGTCATTTCATGGAGGGTTAATTGGATTACTAATCACCAGTTGCTTATTTTGCTATAAACATAAAATTCGCTTTTTCCTTCTAGCAGACATACTAGCTGTTGTAGCTCCTATTGGTTTATTTTTAGGCAGAATCGCCAATTTCATTAATGGTGAACTATATGGTAGAGTAACTAATATACCTTGGGGAATGGTTTTTCCAAATAGTGACTTACAAATAAGGCATCCTAGTCAATTATACGAAGCATTTTTTGAAGGAATAATTTTATTTATAATTTTATATTACGCTACTTTTAAGCGCAATACTATTAAGATTCACGGTTTAAATTCTGCTATTTTTCTAATGTTTTACTCTATATTCCGTATTATTATTGAAATGTTCCGTGAACCAGATTTTCATATTGGTTTTATTTTTAATAATGTAACTATGGGACAAGTTTTATCAATCCCTATGCTAATTACTGGAATTTATTTGGTAGTAAAAACTAAATGCCCCTCTATCAAAAAATAAAAAACTTAATTAAACAAAATAGATACATTACTATTGATATACTAATGTCGCAAGTAATGTCTGCAACCAATTACTCTTATTATCAAAGGCAAAGTAACATAGGACAACAAGGAGATTTTATAACTTCTCCAGAAATTTCTCAACTTTTTGGTGAAATAATAGGATTATGGGTTATTGAACAATGGTATAAAATTGGCTGCCCTAAACAAACTAATTTAGTAGAACTGGGTCCTGGGCAAGGAACGTTGATGAAGGATTTATTGAGAGTCGCAAAATTAGTACCAGAATTTTATCAATCTCTTCAAATAGAATTACTAGAAATTAATCCTCATTTTATTGAAAAGCAAAAGGCTAGTTTACAAGAGCTTAACCCCAATACGTCATCACAAGCTAGCGTTAGTCAGTGTAATGATCTCATGAGATTACCACAAGAGCTAAAACTCTCTTGCAATAACGATAACTACAAATTAAAACACATCTCATCTATAGATCAAATTTCTAAAATACCATCAATTATTATTGCTAATGAATTCTTTGACGCTTTACCAATAAAACAATATATAAAATACTCTAGCCTATGGCATGAGATAATAGTAACAATTGATAATGCTACAGATCACATTAAATTTGATAAAATTGATATTAGTAAACAATTACAAAATTATTTACAACAACGGCACCATAATACAAACGACAGGGCAATAATAGAAATATCCCCTCAATCACAAGATATCATGAGTTTTATAAGTAAACACATCAACCAATTTAATGGGACGTCTCTCATAATTGATTATGGTTATAATATAGATCCTAAAAATCGGAAAAGCTCTCAATATAATTCTACATTGCAAGCTATTAAAAATCATCAATATACTAATATTCTTGATAATTTAGGAGAGGCAGATTTATCATCCCATGTAGATTTTTATGCTTTAAAAATGATAGCTAAAGATACTGGCATAAAAATTAATCATATAATAACTCAAGCTGATTTTTTAATTAACAATGGCATTCTACTAAGAAAACAAAATTTAGAAAATAAATTACCAAAAGAAGAAGCCGAAATAATAAATCGGCAAATTGATAGGTTAATAAGCTCCAGTAAAATGGGTGAATTATTTAAGGTATTACAGATTAATTCCTGATGATTAAATAAAAGTAATCCCGCCGCAAGCAGCGGGGTATTTTAGAAGAAAGCTAGCTGATGATCCTCATGCAGTTTGTTATATTCCATGCCTTGGTTTTTTACGTATTTTCCTATAATATTCTCATTCCCATGCTTACCTGCCGTACGCGTAAAATATCCATCAGGCCAAAAGTCTCAACCCCTTAATTGTTTCTTTACCTGTGGACAGTGTCTAAATATTTGACGAACTGTAACACTTTTAATGGTTGTTATACTGTTCATAAATGAAGGGTTGCAAGGATAGGAGAGCTATTGTAGAGTTTAGGACATGGTGAGGAAGAATGTATTGACGGAGGAACGAATCCCAGTGTGTAGAGTAATTTTGTTGCTCCTGTTATCGTAGATGTTACAGCATAT
>JAJIYR010000057.1 GCA_020881085.1 Rickettsia endosymbiont of Bryobia graminum
CCTCTTTTCTTCCATGCTTGTATTTGTGTCGGATGAACTCCATATTTGCTACTAATTTGAGCTATTGTCATTTCAGCTTTTATTGTTTCTAAAACTATCTTTGTTTTTTCTACCGCACTATATTGTTTTACTTTTTTGGACATATAATTTCTCTTTTGTATCTGAAAATTATATCTCATTCTAGAATTTTAGTAGTCCAGTTTTTCGCTACCATTATATTTTGATTAATTAATTTTATTCTTAACTATTTTTACAACTTACACAAACTTTCTGACACCCTCTTGTTACTAAGCTGGTATTAAAAAATTTTATAAAAACATCTGTAATATTTTACGATAAAGAGAGAATCAAATCTTCTTCAAGACCAGTAACACTAGAAATTAAAGAAAAATTACAACCTTGAGATAGCATTTTTCTTGCTATTTCTGTTTTTACTCTGATATTTTCTTCAGCTTTTCCCTCAGCTTTTCCTTTTTCAATGCCTTGAATTATGCCATGCTGAATGCCTTCATCTATGTATTTTTGTGCTATTGTTCTCACAATATTATCTTTTTCTTTTGTTGACAAATGTTTAACTATTATTTGTTCTAATTCTTGCTGCTTCTCTTCTAGAGATATTAGCATCAGTATACCAAACCATAAAAACGATCTTAAGTAAATATAGCCTGATTCCTTATCCATTAGTAAACTTGGTTTAAATCTAGTTAAAAACTCATCCCATAGTTTTAGCATATCCCTTTGGTATATGTGCTTTAAAAAATACTCCATCATCCCAAGATGTTTCTTCTTCACTATCTCATCATCAGACTGATTTTGCAAATCTACTAGCTGGTAATCCTGAACCATGAGTTTCTTTGCTTGCTCTGGTTTTGTAAATAATTCCCAGAAATTTCTTGGTGCACTATATACTTCAGAACCATTATATATTAACAATGGACAAATTAATGGTAATTTCTCTTTATTTGTCATATGACGCTCACATAGCAGTAGCATGTATTTCCATAATCTTAATGCTATCCAATAATCACAACTAGATTGAGCCTCTATTAGTACATAGACAAATGCTTTTTCTTGATCTTTAGTTTTGACTGAATAAATTATATCACTATATTTTCTTTTTAAATAACTCTATCTGCTTTTTATAATCTTCCGACTGAAAGATAAAATTACCTGATACTAAAACATCAGCCCCTGCTCTTATACAATCTTTAGCAGTTATATCATTAATTCCACCATCTACTGACAGCAGTATATTTTTATTAGAATTTTTTATCTTCTCAGAAATTATAGAAATTTTTTTCAATTGACTATTTATAAATTTTTGCCCGGAAAAACCAGGGTTTACGGTCATTACTAAAATCATATCAAGCCTATCAATGATATAATCTATTGAATCTGGAGATGATGATGGTAGTAATGCAATTGCAGCTTTTGCTCCTAAATTTTTAATAGATTCCAAAGTTCTATCGAGGTGAACTGTAGCTTCAGGATGGATTGTAATAATATCCGCTCCACTCTTTACATAATTTTCAATTGATCTTTCTGGAGAATTAATCATCAAATGAACATCAAAAGGCAGTTTCGTATATGGCCTTAACGCCTTTATTACTGAAGGCCCTATTGTCAGATTAGGAACAAAATGCCCATCCATAACATCTATATGAACCATATCAGCTCCTGCCTTCTCTAATATAATGATTTCTTGTCCTAGATCAGCAAAGTTAGCTGATAATATTGAAGGAGAAATTTTAGGAGTTACATTGATCATCAATTTTTACCTTATCTTTATCATCTGCCTTTTTAGTATTTTTTCTTCTAACTAAATTTGACTTTAAAGCACTAGACAATTTTTTAAATTTATTTTCATCAAATTTCCTTTGCTTTTCTTTAGACACAAATAACCGCCAAAAAAATTTTTATTACAAATATTTCTAGGTTTTCATACATTTACAGTCGATTGTCAATAATTTGTTATAAAATTCAGTGAAATAATACTTGAATTTTTTAACATTTAGTACTATCATCCTAAGGTTTTAAAAGCTCTTAGGAGAAAGTAATGAGTGAAGCGTTAGAACTGATAGCAGAAACACGAGATAAATTTGGTACAGGTGTAGCAAGAGATCTTCGTCGTAACGGTATGGTTCCAGTAATAATTTATGGAGCAGGGAAAGAAGTATTAGCAGCCTCTGTTCAAGAAAAAGAAATAACCAAGCATTATAGAAAACCTGGTTTTATTTCTACAGTTGTAGACCTTAAAATAGGTACACAGACATATAAAGTATTACCAAAATCTGTAGAATTACATCCTATTACCGATATAGTAAGGCATGTTGATTTTGTTCATTTAGAGAAAAAAACTCAAAAAATGGAAGTTCCTATAGTATATGAAGGTAGGGATAGATCAATAGGAATTAAAAGAGGCGGGTTCTTTAATATCATTAAAAGAACTATAACTCTTTTATGTGATGTTAATAGCATACCTAAGAATATTACTATCGATATCACTAACATGCACATTGGACACTCTTTAAAAGCAAAAACAATAAAGCTTCCAGAGGGCGTTAAATTAGCAAGTAAAAGTGATTTTATCCTTGCAACTATAATTGGACGTAAAGGAAGTAAAGCCGAAGATGAAGCTTCTACTGGAGAAGATGCAAAAGCAACTCCTGCAGCAGCAAAGACTAAATAAGAAACTTTTAAGAACTATTCATAAAATCAATATCATCCCTGCTAAAGCAGGGATAATATTGATTTTATCTTACTGTGTAAACACACTATACAACTACTCAATTTCATCCTCTAAGCACACAAATGCTATCTACCCCCTATCTAAGACGTTTTTAACACCTCTAATTGCTTAAAATTTAGCACTTCACACGAAGACATCATCTTAATATTTTGTTAATTATTAAAGCTTTATTAAATAAAAGTAATCCCCGCCGCAAGCAGCGGGGTATTTTAGAAGAAAGCTAGCTGATGATCCTCATGCAGTTTCTTACATTCCATGCCTTGGTTTTTTTACCTATTTTCCTATCATATTCTCATTTCCATGCTTACCTACCGTACTCGTAACATACCCATCAGTCCAAAATTTTCCACACCATAATTGTTTCTTTATCTGTGGAAACTGTCTAAATATTTGACGAGCTGCAACACTTTTAATTGTTGTTACTATTTTTGTTACGCTATAGGTTGGTACAGATTATACTAAAAAATGGACATGATCTTCATCAACCCCTATTTCTAAAAATTTTATTTGATATCTCTTTTCTATCTCTAAACATACTTCACGTAATACTTGATCAACGGATACGTCAAACAATGATCAGAGATATTTTGCTGGAAATACCATGTGATACAGCAGAACCGTAACATTATGACTTTTGTGTATATATTTGCTCATTCCTCCATATTACGCCGCAAGCGGCGGGGAATATACCCAAAAGAGAGTGAACGCTCCACGGGGCAAGCCCCGTGGTATCTGTGTCGACCTAAAGGTCGAGTACAAGCTGCGCTTGCCCTATATCTTCCTGCCCCTGATGTTCTATATACCGTTTGATTAC
>JAJIYR010000058.1 GCA_020881085.1 Rickettsia endosymbiont of Bryobia graminum
TCAAACAATGCTCGGCGATATTTTGCTGGAAATACCATGTGATACAGCAGTACCGTAACATTATGACTTTTGTGTATATATTTGCTCATTCCTCCATATTACGCCGCAAGCGGCCGGGAATATACCCAAAAGAGATTTAAACACTATATTAAAAATATTAAAATAAGGCAAGTGATAGCTTTAATCATTGTTGCTTGAAGAAGAAAAATTATTGAGATGTAGACAAATAGCTACTTAAGCTATATAATTTGAGTGTAATACATACAAATTTAGTATAAGCTAACTATCCTAAATTTAAGTCTGATTAAGAAAATATGGTTCAAAATATTTCAGTTGAATTTTTTTAAAATTTTCTATCTTTACCCATGTACCAATCATTTTTAATTAACAATCAGTTCATGATATTTGTTTCACTTTTAAATATCCTGATATTCTAATATTCAGCTGTGCTAGTATTTTAAACTTACTTGTGTAAAATAATGTTACCTTTCAAAAGCATTGTCCCTATTTCCAAGCTTAAAGAAATTATGTGGCCTATAAAAAATGAGGAATTGAAACTCTTTGTACCTATGGCACTAATGATGCTCTGTATTTTATTTAATTTTGGAGCTCTTAGATCCGTTAAAGATGGATTAGTTATACCGTCAATTGGAGCTGAAGTAATTAGTTTTTTAAAGCTTTGGCTTGTTCTTCCGTCATCAATAATATTTACTATATTATACGTAAGACTTAGCAATAAAATAAGATTCGAATATATTTTTTATATAGTAATCTCTGGCTTTTTACTTTTTTTCTTATTGTTTGCTTATATAATTTACCCTAATCAACAGATCTATCACCCAGATCCGGAGAAAATTAAAAATCTAGTGTATTTATACCCTAATTTTCAGTGGTTCATTAAAATAATGGGCAAATGGAGTTATGCTATAATGTATATTTGCTCAGAATTATGGAGCGCAGTAATTATCAACTTAATGTTTTGGCAATTTGCTAATAATATTTTCGATACAAGCAAAGCTAAAAGATTTTATCCAATTTTAGGAATGGTCGGCAATATTGGCTTAATTTTGGCTGGCAGCGTCTTAGTAATTTTTTCTGATATAGAAGGAATAATCAACTCTGGAATAATCGTAGACAATATTCAATATCGCTCTGAAATGATGCTAAAACCTATTATTTCTATAATAGCATTTTCTGGTGTAGTATCAATGTTATTATTTAGATTAATTAATTATTTAATAATACATGATAGTGATTTAAGCTCTGATTTTAAAACAGATAAAATACAAATAAAAACCTCTCTACCGCTATTTAAAAGCATTAGAATGGTTCTTAAATCGAAATATATTGGGCATATTGCTTTATTAATAATTTGCTATGGCCTATCTATAAATATAGTTGAAGGACCTTGGAAAGCGAAAGTACGGGAGTTAAATCCTAATACTTTAGATTATATTCATTTTATGGGGAGATTTAATATTTGGATGGGTATATCTTGCGTTACCTTTGCTTTAGTTGCAAGTAATGTTATCAGGAAATTTACTTGGCTAATTTCCGCCCTATCAACACCATTAATGTTTTCTATTACAGGACTTACATTCTTTATTTTTGTTATTTTTTCAGATAAATTAAATTTTGATCTAGAAGACTTTAATCCTATTTACATTGCTGTTATTATTGGAGCTATTCAAAATATTTTAAGTAAATCAACAAAATACTCCTTATTCGACTCTACTAAAGAAATGGCTTATATTCCATTGTCATTAGAATTAAGGACTAAAGGCAAAGCTGCGGTTGAAGTCATTGGAACCAAATTCGGCAAGTCCCTAGGAGCATTTATTCAATCGTTCATATTTATTATTATTCCTACCGCTACATTTGATTCAATAGCAGCCTATTTACTAATAATTTTTATTGCTATAGTATTTATATGGTTTTGGAATATAGTACAATTAAATCGAGAATATATAAAATTATGTAATTAATATAGATGACAAAAAGCATCAAATATCTATCAGCTATACTTACTATATTATTTTTGATATATACCCTAACATGGCTTGTAGTAACCATCTCTATATCTCATAATATTAATAAACAATATGCTGATCAAAATATCAATATTACGTCATTAAAGAAGGATCAATTAGAATATTATATCAAATTCTCCAAAATTTCCTCTTATGGATTTCCTTTTAAAATAGGGTTTCAAATTACAGGCTGGCAAGAGGAAGGAGAAAGTACCCTAATTGAGTTCTTAGCACCAATCTATATAGGTTATGATTTCCTAAAACAATCTTTCTTTATTAATTTTTCTGGAAAAGCAGTAGGTCATTATAAACCTGTAGAATTAAAGTTTGGGTCTATCTTTAACACTAAAGATTATTCTGCCACAGTAAAAATGCCTTTAAGCATAAAATTATTTAGACTTTTTTCTCAAAAAAAAGATGTATTTGAGCTTGTGAATTTTATAAAGGAAATAAGATTACAATCTAATAAAACTCAAGTGTTAGATTTATACGATCAGAAAAAACTCTATGAAGAAGATTATACTAATATTTCGTTTTCTTTTGAAAAAAGTAAATACTATACCCATTTAGAGGATTTCAAAAACAACGTACCTCAAAAGCTTAATTTTAACTATTCTACAAAAATAACTGAAAGTAATATTATGAATAGAAAAATACCAGCTGGCCTTTTTCTTTATAGATTTGCTTGGCCCTTTACACTCAGTATTGATAGTAAATTTTATATAAAAACTAACCAACCTCTTCTCAGTGAATTTCACAAAGATTTTGAAGTAAACATTCTCCATAGTGATATTACTAGCGACACTCAAAAGTCACTTAGCACAATAATATTTAGAAATAAGATAATAGATTCAGGAAATAATGAAACTTACTTAAAAATCAATTCAAAAATTGGCTTAAAAGCTGGTTTTAGTGATAGTTTTCTTAATGCTATGCAATATTTATTATACTATACCCCTGAGCTACCTACAAATTTACCTTTAATTAGTGATCTCAAATATATCAATGATAATAAAGAAAAATTTAGCCTTACTGATTTAGAAAATCGTCAATATCTTTTAGATACAGATATTCATTTCATTATTAGACCCAAAAATATAGCAAAAATAGATATTAATAACCTTAGCCTATTTTCTAATAATACAGGATTTCGCCTATCTAGTGAGCTTAAGTTAGGATCCTTCCAAAAAGTTAATATTAATGGTGTTATGGTACTAAATAATTATACTAAGCCTACTAGTATAATTGCTAATTATCTATTTAATTTAGGAAAATTTAAGACATTTTCTGATAAAAGCAAAAATATTTATAAAGCCACAGCTCAGCATTTTCTTAAATCTATATCAGATTATCCTGATTCTACGTCAGAAGATATAAGTTTTGAGTATAGTATAGATTCAGATAATATAAAGAAAGCTAAAATAGGTAGTGTAGATTTTGATAAAATTGTACCATTATATTATTTAGCACTATATAAAGAAGCTCTAAAATATATCAACCCAAATGATGTATTATTAGAAAGGATGTCTGAATTAATTCCCGACTTTAATCAGCATCAAGAATTATTACAACAATTAATGATTCAACCTTTTAAGCAAATAGATAATAATGTGATAAAATAATGAATATTATTAAAACCATACACCAGTTAGTAGCTGATGATCTTTTGAAACTAAATGAGATTATTATAAGTCGTTTAGCTGTAAAAGAAGATTTAGTAGAATTAATAGGCAAGCACATATTAGAATCTGGTGGAAAAAGAATTAGACCTTTGTTGAATATATTAACTAGTAAAATGTTTAACTATAACGGAGAAGATAACTTAAAACTTGCGGCCGCTGTTGAATTTATTCATACCGCCACCTTACTCCATGACGATGTAGTAGATGAAAGTACTATGCGAAGAGCTAAACCTACAGCTCATGTTATTTGGGGTAGTAAAGCAAGTATTCTAGTCGGAGATTTTTTATTTAGTCAATCATTTCAACTTATGGTTGACACAAAATCTATCGAATCCATGAAATCTCTAGCTCAAGCGTCTGCTATTATATCTGAAGGTGAAGTCTCTCAATTAGTTAAATTGCATGAAAAACGAATTATTGATGAAAAAGAATATCATGAAATAATAATGGCAAAAACTGCCGAATTATTCGGAGCATCATGCGAATCTGGAGCACGAATAGCTAATCAATCAGATGATATTTGTATAATTGCAAGAGATTTTGGGAGAGCGCTAGGAAATATTTTTCAAATTATTGATGATTTATTTGATTATTTATCGAATACCCAAGATCTTGGTAAAAATACAGGTGACGATTTCCTTGAAGGAAAAGTCACTCTACCACTAATTTTTCTATATAAAAATCTTGATCATAATTGGCAATTAAAAATTCAGGAAATGATTAAATCAGAGACAAGGACACAAGAAGATTTTATTTTAGTAAAAGATTTAATGATTGGACACAATATAAAACAACAAATTATAAATTATTTAGTAAATATCCAAAATGATGCTAATAATTTATTAGAAAAGATTCCAGTACAAAATATATATAAGGATCAACTAAAATCGCTAATAGATTTTATCTTAAATAGATCTTATTAATTATAATGAAAAACTATCAAGCTAATATTGATTCTATTTCTGAAATAGAAGCCAAAAAACTCCTAAAACAATTAGCAAAAGAGCTAGAGAAGCATAATAAGGCATATTATCAAGATAGTAATCCCATAATTTCTGATGCTGAGTATGATCAATTATTTAACTTTAACCTTCAAGTTGAAAAAAAATTTCCTCATTTAACTTTAATACAAAGCCCATCCAAAAAAGTTGGAAGTACAGCTTCTGAAAAATTTTCTAAGGTAACTCACCTCACTCCTATGCTTTCTTTAAGTAATGCATTTGATAATCAAGATTTAGTAGATTTTATAGACAGAATTAAAAACTTTCTACGACTAGATGATTTTCAACCTATTTTTTGTGAACCCAAAATTGATGGATTATCTTTCTCTGCTATTTATGAAGATGGCATCCTAAAGGTTGCCTCTACCAGAGGTGATGGGTATATTGGAGAGAATATTACAGAAAATATTAAAACTATCAAAAATTTTCCTACTATCCTTAATAAGGCCCCTAAGTTATTAGAAGTACGAGGGGAAGTTTACATGAACAAAGATGATTTTTTATTACTTAATAACTCTCAGGAATTATTAGGCAAAGATAAATTTGCCAACCCACGCAATGCGGCAGCTGGTTCCCTAAGACAATTAGATCCTAATATTACTGCTAGTAGACCACTAAAATATTTTGTTTATGCTCTAGGGAGTATAAGTGAAAAAATAGCAAATTCTCAATCAGACTTATTACAAAAGCTAGAAGAATTAAATTTTATTATTAATAATATAAGAAAATTAGCTAATTCTATTGAAGATATAAGGTCGTTCTACGAGTATTTAAGCTCGTTGAGAGATAAATTACCTTATGAAATTGATGGTGTTGTATATAAGCTTAATGATTTTGCATTGCAACAAAGAATGGGTTTTATTGCCAGAAGTCCAAGATTTGCTATTGCTCATAAATTCCCTGCAATTGTTGGTCAAACTAAATTACTTAACATTACTATCCAAGTAGGAAGAACCGGAGTTTTAATACCTGTAGCTGAACTAGATCCTATTGCTATAGGAGGAGTAATAGTATCAAGGGCTACTCTCCATAATTATCAGGAAATTATCAGAAAGAATATTCAAATTGGTGACATTGTTTCATTGCAAAGAGCTGGTGATGTTATACCCCAAATTATTGCGGTAGATATTGGCAAACGTACCAATGAAACGGAAAAAGTTATTATACCTACCAATTGCCCTTCTTGCGGTTCTCATTTGCATTATGAACAAGATACTATAGTAATTCGTTGCGATAATGGGCTAAACTGCCCTGCTCAAAATTATGAGAGAATTTGTCATTTTGTCTCTAAAAACGCATTAGATATAGATGGACTTGGTAAGAAACAAGTAGAATTTTTATTAGAGAAATCTTTAATAAAAAACCCTGTAGATATTTTTTGTCTGCAAAAAAACAATGAAGAAAGCTTAGCAAAGCTTGAAAATATGACAGGATGGGGAAAGAAATCTGTAGAAAATTTATTTGCAAATATTGAAAAATCGAAAAATATTAGTTTAAATAGATTCATATACTCCCTAGGAATAAGGCATATTGGTAAACAAAATGCTAAATTGCTTGCTCAGGAATTTAACACTTATAATAATTTTATTTCCACTATGGAATCATTAGTAAATAACAATCATCATAATGATTTATACCAATATAATTATCAAAAATTAAATGATCTAGAAGGTATAGGAGATAAAATTTTAGTGGATATTATTGATTTTTTTGATATCAAGGAAAATCAAGACATTATTCATCAACTTAGCAAAATTCTAAAAATTCAAGATTATAACCAACAAATAAATCAAACCATCATATCCGGTAAAGTTGTTATATTCACTGGATCATTACTCACTCTTTCTAGAGCAGAAGCAAAATCTCAAGCAGAAAAACTAGGAGCTAAAGTCACTAGTAGCGTTTCCTCTAATACTGACTTTGTAATAGCAGGAGCTGATGCTGTTAGCAAGCTCAAAAAAGCTAAAGAATTAGGAATCAAAATAATTACTGAAGATCAGTGGCTAGATATAATTTCTTCCTGTAAATAACTTATTTGTATAGTGAATCAACCACTACCGGCTGAGAGCCGGTAGGTTGATGGTAGGGACTAGAAGTGCCGTAGAGTTTAAGCTAAAGCTTATTCCAATCTAATGTCAGAAATAGAAGTTGGTTTATGCGATTCTGTATGGTTATTTATATACGCATTAATTACTTCATCTGCAATATGACCACTTGTTCTAATAAAATAACCTCTTCCCCAAAAATGCTTCCCCCTATATCTCTTCTTTAATTCTTGAAATTCTTGTTGTATTCTACGTGAAGTTCTACCTTTCGCTCTTTGTACAAATTCCCTTACTGCTATATTAGGAGGTATCGATACTAAAATATGTAAATGATCAGAGGATATCACCCCATTTACTATCCTAATATTCATTTCCTCTGAAACTTGAGCTATTATTTCCCGAATCCTTTCTTTGATAACTTGGGTTAAT
>JAJIYR010000059.1 GCA_020881085.1 Rickettsia endosymbiont of Bryobia graminum
TTTGCTTCACTGATTTATCAGATACTTGTAATAATTTTACTGCTTCTCGTTTAAATTCATCTGTATATTTTATTCCTTTTGGCATTTCTTTTACTCCTTTTCTTTTATAGACTACGTGTCCGGAAAAGTAGTACTAGATCAGATAGGTTACGTACCTTAATAAACGATAATTTCCAAACTATTACCGTTAACCATTTCTCCAACTCTTCAAGTTAATTCAGTATATAAATTTTGGATGGGCTTGTTGAATATAGAAAGAAAGTATAGTTCACACTATTATAGTGAAGAACCGAAAAGTCTTGTCGTTATCCAGAAATACCTTAAAATATTTTACTCGATGACGAAGCAATTTACCTTTAGCAAACTGCTCGTCATCGCAATTTTATATGTTAAGCTTTCTAGGAACTTAAATATTCTTATTATTAATAGCATCTATACAAGCAAAAGTAGCAATCTTTACTATTTCACTAGCTGATGATCCCATTTGTAGTATTTGTACAGGATGTCTAAAACCATTAATGATTGGACCAATAAAAATACCCCCTGCTAATTCTTGTAATAACTGAGTAGAAATTTTTGCTGAATGTATCGCAGGCATAATTAAAATATTAGCAGATCCAGATAATCTACAAAATGGGTATAAATTATGTAAATTAGGATTAAGAGCTACATCAGCTGACATTTCACCATCATATTCAAAATCTAGATTCATACTATCAAGAATTTTAATAGCTTCACGTATTCTATTGGTATTTTTTCTAATCGGATTGCCAAAATTTGAAAATGAAAGTAATGCAGCTTTAGGACTCATCCCCATATTTTTAGCTATGCTAGCTGTTTGTAGAGTTATTTCTACAAGGTCTTGTTCATTAGGTATTTCAGAAATACTATTGTCAGCAATGATGATATTATGTTCCTTAGCAATCATAATTGAGTAACCTAAAATTCTCTGATGTTCTTTAGCTTCAATTACTTTCATAATATCGTTTAAGCTATTATAATAGCTTTTTGTTACACCTGTAACTAGACAATCAGCATCACCGCAAGCAACCATAATGGCTGAAAATACATTTCTATCGGTCTTAACTAATCTAGCACAATCACGATACAAATAGCCTTTACGTTGTAATTTATTGTAAAGAGTATCTATATATGTATTGAGATTGTTGTTAATAGCGGCATTCATTATAGTAATACCATCTAAATGTCCATGTATTCCCATTTTATTAAGAGTTGTAGATATTTTATCAGCTCTGCCAACTAATATCGGCTTTGCATAAGAAGCATCACGCATCATAATAGCAGCCATAATTACTTCTTCTTCTTCTCCTTCAGCAAATACTATTCTTTGAAGAGGTGAAGCGTGAATTTTTTCAAGTAGTAAATTCATATAATGCGAAGTGGGATTTAACCTACTTTCTAACTCTCTTCTATAGAGTTTAAAATCGAAATCTTTAACCCCAGATACACCACTATCAATAGCTGCTTTAGCTACAGCTACTGGAATAGTAGTAATTAATCTTGGATCAAATGGAACTGGAATTATATAATCTGCGCCAAAGCTCATTCTTCTTCCAGAATAAGCTTTATAAACCTCATCAGGAACAGGTTGCTTAGCTAGGTCAGCTAAGGCATAAGCAGCTGCTATTTTCATTTCCTGATTAATTGTAGTAGCTCTAACATCTAAAGCTCCCCGGAAAATATATGGGAAGCCCATAACATTATTAACTTGATTATTATAGTCAGAACGACCAGTAGCAATAATTGCATCTGTTCTCACTGATTGTATATCTTCGGGGGTAATTTCTGGGTCAGGGTTTGCCATAGCAAAAATAATAGGATTTTTTGCCATTGAAGAAACCATATCTTTAGTTACGGCACCTTTAGATGATAATCCTAGAAATACATCGGCAGATTTCATCGCTTCACTTAAAGTTCGTAAATTGGTATTAGAGGCGTATAATTCTTTCCACTGATTCATCCCCTCTTGTCTACCCTTATAAACAATGCCTTTAGTATCACATAGGATGACATTGTTTTTATCTATACCAATGGAAACTAATAACTCAATACAAGCGATTGCTGCGGCTCCTGCTCCATTTACTACAATCTTCATTTTATCAAGAGAACGATTGGTAATATAAGCCGCATTGATAAGCCCAGCAGCGGTGATAATAGCTGTACCATGTTGATCATCATGGAAAACAGGTATCTGCATACAATTTTTTAATTTTTCTTCAATTATAAAACACTCAGGTGCTTTAATATCTTCTAAATTAATTCCACCAAAACTATAATTAAGATGTTTTACAACATTAACAAATTCATCGGGATCACTAGTATCTATTTCCAGGTCAATAGAATCAATATCTGCAAAATTTTTAAATAAAACTGCTTTGCCTTCCATTACAGGTTTTGAGGCGGCAGCTCCTAAATTACCAAGTCCAAGGACCGCAGTTCCATTAGTGATTACTGCAACTAAATTACCCCTAGCAGTATATCTATATATATCATCTATATTTTTAGCTATCTCAAGACATGGAGCTGCAACTCCTGGTGAATAGGCCAGAGCTAAATCTTGTTGAGTAACTAAAGGTTTGGTAGGAGTAATAGCAATTTTTCCTGGTCTATCTTTTTCATGATATTCCAATGCTCGAGTGTAATTGATTTTATCTATTTCATCCATAATTCTGACCTATTTATAATGCTAGTTTTGATTTTAAATTTTATTGAGTTAAGAAGGAATCAACATGTAATTTTATCCCCATAAATACATAAGGATTGATAATGATATTACTGAAAAAAGAGTTGAGAAAGTAATAATTGACGCCATAGAGTCTGGATCACCACCTAACTGCCTAGATAACACGTATGCAGTGCTTGCGCATGGCAGGCAACTATATAATACTCCAACTGATTTAGCAGTTCCCGTAATAGACATTAATGATAAAATAATTACTGTAACAATAGGAAAAAATACTAGCTTAACAATACTAGTAAATAATACATTGTAGAGAAGATCTCCTTTCATAGAAAATTTAAGACCCGCTCCAACATTTAACATACCTATAGCTAAAGCAGAGTTTGATATACTAGTTAAAGTATTTTTAATACCAAGATGTAATTCTAAACTAGAATAGTTAAAAATAAAACCGATTACACTTGCTATGATTAAAGGATTTTGTACTATTAATTTAAGCATTAAGATATAGCTGGTTTTAGGGCTTTCAGCTAATGAATTATCAGGGATGTAATGAGAAAAAACCATTACTGATAGAATGTTAGTAAAAATGATCATATATGATGCAATTACTGATACTATAGCAAGTCCATTATCATCTAAAAGGGGGCGACTAATAGCAAAAAATATATAGCTATTATAGCGTATTGCTCCTTGAAACATTGAAGTAAATTGAATTTTATCAAAGTTAGTTCTTTTTTGATAAAAAATTAATCCGAGGGCAATAATGCAAGTAGAAAGAATTAAAGCAAGGACAAGTTTAATAATAGCAGAGGCGCTTAAATCAGCAACAGATATATAATTAAAAAGCATGACCGGAAAAAGGAAAAAATATGATAATTTTTCTAACCCTCTCCAAAATTCTTCAGAAGTTAACCATTTTCTTTTGATAATACTACCAACAAAAGTGATTAGAAAGATAGGTAATGTACTAGAAAAAACTTCATTCATCAGTCAATAGATTAAAATTTCCACTCCCATATAATATCAGAGTTTATCCACAAAGCAAGTATACTCGTTAAACTTGAAGAATTAGCATTGTTGCTACTAGTTTTGTTCCTCACGTATGTTTAAGTGCGCTGTGGTTAAAATTTGCGCAGTACCTAGTTTCTTCTTCAAGCTTAATTTTGTATCCTAATTCTCATTTATCAGAGATATACTAGGAAATCGGTAATAGTGCTTCAAAAAGTCAGCAACCATTGATAAATATTAATTTGTTGGAGCTTGAAGATTTTCAAAAATTATTTCATTATATTCTCGGTGATACATGGCTACAGTAGTTAAATCGGCAATTAATAAGGTACCAAGCACTGTCCATAATAAACTATAGTAAGGCGTATTTGATAACTCATCTTCAAACATAATAGTAATTGGATGGTTTTTGCTTAAGTTTTGACCAACCAAGTAAACTTTAACGAATACTTGGTAGTGAGGGAGTTAAGAAACTGTTCACGACAGCTATGATAGTCTTTAAGCTAGGATACTATATTAATGTCATCCTGAACTTAAAGTACCGTCATCCTGAACTTGTTTCAGGATCTGTTAGGTATTTAGGTCTCCTAGCCATGACGGTTTGTTTTTAAGTAAACCGTTTATTCATTACTCCCATGGCAATATTTATATTTTTTGCCTGATCCGCAAGGGCATAATTCATTTCTAGATACTTTTCCCCAACTTGTTGGGTCAGAACTTATTCTATCTTCCGGATTTACTTGATTTTTAATAGTTTTAACTTCGGTCTCAATACTAACTCCTGCATTGTATTTACTAAATGCTGGATCTTCTCTAGTTTCCTTCATAGTCTGAAGTTTTTTCTTTTCTAGAGACATTGCATCTTGCTGTAGATGACTAGAATCAATATGAAGATGACAGACTCTTTGAATAAATAATTCTTTTAAATTATTAAGCATTTGTTCAAATAGATCAAAAGCTTCTCTCTTATATTCATTGAGAGGATCTTTTTGAGCATAGGCTCTTAGTGAAATACCTTGTCTTAAGTGGTCCAGATTATGCAAGTGATCTTTCCATACTTGGTCTAAAGTAGTTAGTAGAATATATTTTACAGTATCATTCATCATATCTTCAGTATAAGAATTTTTCTTTTCTTGATATAAATCATTTACTATTTTTGTTATGTTAGCTATGACATCTGTTTCGGTAACATCTGCTTTTGTTATTGATTCAGGATCTAATTTTATAGCAAAGATACGTTGTAATTCTCCTACAAGTCCATTTATATCCCAATCTTCTCTGTAAGAGCCAGTTGGCATAAAAGTTAACACCACTTTTTCCACCATATCTTTAGTCATATTATCTAGGAAATCATTCGAATCTTTTGAGGATATAATATCATTACGTTGCTCATAAATTATCTTACGTTGCTGGCTCATAACATCATCAAAACGTAATAGGTTTTTACGTATTTCATAGTTATGTGCTTCAACTTTTTGCTGAGCTTTAGCAAGGGAATTACTAATCATTGGGTGATGAATTGCCTCTCCGTTTTTTAATCCTAAAGTTCTTAATAAACCTGAAATACGATCTGAAGCAAAAATACGCATTAAATCGTCTTCTAGAGATAAGAAAAATTTAGTATTTCCTGGATCTCCTTGTCTTCCTGATCTTCCTCTTAACTGATTATCTATTCTTCGGCTTTCATGTCTTTCTGTTCCGATAACAAATAATCCACCTGCTTCTTTTACTTGTTGTTTTTCATTATCTATTTGTTGTTTTATTTTTAATAATTGTGATTGATATTGCTCATTGCTTAAATCTTGGATAGGTAATTGTTCTATTAGTATTTTAGGGTTACCACCAAGCATAATATCTGTACCACGCCCTGCCATATTAGTAGCAATAGTCACTGCTTTAAATCGTCCAGCTTGAGAGATAATTGAAGCTTCTTGTTGATGGAATTTTGCGTTTAAAACATTATGAGGAATTTTGCTGTCATGTAATAATTTAGAAATTTCTTCTGATTTTTCTATGCTAACCGTTCCAACTAAAACAGGTTGTCCACGTTCGTAACAACTTTGGATTAATTTGATAATAGCTTGATATTTCTCTTGTTTGCTTCCATATATTTCATCATCATGATCGCTTCTAGTAATTGGATTATGAGTAGGAACAGCAAGTACATCAAGGTTATAAATATCTTTTAACTCTGCAGCTTCAGTTATAGCAGTACCAGTCATACCAGATAATTTTGGGTAATTCCTAAAATAATTTTGGAAAGTAATAGATGCTAGAGTTTGGTTTTCATTTTGAATTTGAACATTTTCTTTAGCTTCTAATGCTTGATGTAAACCTTCAGAATATCTTCGTCCTCCTAAAACACGACCAGTAAACTCATCGATTATCATAACTTTACCATCACGTATTAAGTAGTCTACATCACGACTAAAAAGAGTGTGGGCTCTTAAAGATTGATTGACATAATGAACTAGATTTAAATTTTCAAAATCATACAGGCTAGAATCAGGTGTAATTAAATTATCTTCTATAAGTAGTGATTCTATATGTGTTATACCATTTTCAGTTAAATTAACAATGCGTAATTTTTCATCTTTTTCATAATCTTCAGCTTTAAATTGACGTACTAACTTATCAATTTTAATATATAGGTCTGAGTGATCATCTACAGGTCCAGATATAATTAAGGGAGTCCTTGCTTCATCAATTAAAATTGAGTCAGCTTCATCAATAATAGCATAATTAAAAGGTCGTTGTACCTTAGAGTCTTCGCTATATTTCATATTGTCTCTAAGAAAGTCAAAGCCAAGTTCATTATTAGTAGCATAAGTAATATCTGCTGCATAAGCATTATGTCTTTCAGTATCGCCTATGCCTGAAACAATGCAGCCAACCGATAATCCGAGAAAATTATAAATTCTTCCCATTTCTTCAGAGTCGCGTCTAGCTAGATAGTCATTAACTGTGACTATATGTACACCTCTGCCAGATAAAGCATTAAGGTAGGCAGCTAAGGTTGCTACCAGAGTTTTACCTTCGCCTGTACGCATTTCAGTAATCATGCCACGATGTAATATTAGACCACCAATTAGCTGCACATCAAAATGTCTCATACCATAGATTCTTTTTGCTGCTTCACGAACAATAGCAAAAGCTTCATAACTTATATCATCTAAAGATTCGCCATTTTGTAATCTGTGTTTAAATTGCTCAGTTTTGCTTTTTAATTGCTCGTCAGAAAGCTTTTGTATTTCCGATTCAAGGGAATTAATTTTGCTAATTTCCAAAGATAGCTTCTTAACTGATCTATCATTTGCGGTACCAAATAGTTTTTTAAGAAAAGAAAACATTTAAATCCTAGATTAAAATACAAATACCATAATTTATATGGTATTTTACAAATTTATCAAATAAATTGTAAATAGAAGTTGACGTAAAGATCTTATCCTTATAAAACTCAATATAATAATTAATTAATAATCATGGATAACCAATGAAAAGAATATCTATAATTTTCCTGTCTGCTAGCTTATTGGCAAGCGCAGCTTTTGCAGATACAGATCAAGTTGTTGCTACTTATAAAGGTGGTGAAGTTAAAGAATCTCAAGTTATGAAAGAAATACAGCCTTTTTTAGCCAATCAGCCAGGTGGAAAGGATAAAAAATTCTCTGATTTTGACCCTAATTTGCAAGAAACTTTAGTTCGTGGATACATAGACGCACAATTAATTAAAGAAGCTGCAAAAAGTTCAGGTATTGAATCTTCAAAAGAATTTCAAGAAAAATTGAATAATATAAAAGAACAAATGGTTAATCAGCAATTATTAGAAAACTACGTGAAAGCTAATGTTAGCGATAAAATGGTTACTGATGAGTATAATAAGTTAGTTGCTAGCCTAAAAGGTAAAGAAGAAATAAAAGTAAGTCATATTTTAGTTGAAACAGAAGATACAGCAAAAGAAGTACAAAATAGGCTTAAAAAGGGAGAAAATTTTGCTAAACTTGCTAAAGAATTTTCAAAAGACGAAGGATCTAAGGCTAGCGGTGGAGAGATAGGTTATATAACTCCTGGTCAGTTAGTGCCAGAATTTGAAGATAAAGCTTTTTCAATGAAAGTAAAAGAAATATCTAATCCTGTTAAAACTCAATTTGGGTGGCATATAATTACAATACTTGACAAGAGACCTGCTCAAGTACCTTCTAAAGAAAAAGTTACACCAGAGCTTACTAGTAAACTTGGTAGAGAAGCAATTCAAAAATATATTGCAGATCTAGAAAGTAAGGCAGATGTAAAAATTATATTACCTAAGATAAGTGTACCAGCAGAAGCTAATAAAAAAGATAGCAAGTAATTATTACTAAGCAGTGAAAATCACTAGTATGTTGTCAAACAAAAGCTAATAGAGCTTTATTGATTTTGATCTTCATATTAAAAAGCTACTTTATTAAAACTAAAAGGGCAGTATTATTAGGTTATACTGTCCTTTTTTCTTTTCCTTACATCCTACATTCTTATTGCTTTTTTAAATGATTAATATAGCATCTCAAAAACTTATTATTATATTAAGCATTATGGCACAGAAATCTTTCCCAAGAGTAACTTTCTATCTTAAATATTTAATTATTGGTTTAATTTTCTCGATATTTTTTCCAAATATTATTTATGCCGAATCCATTATTGATAAGTGTAAAAGCCAAAAGTGGCAAAATTAAAGACAATGATTTATTAGTTTTAGGACAAGCATTATATGGTAAGTTCTAGAATTAATTAAGCCAGATATAATAATTTTTAATTAAAAAAATATAGATATTATGGCTCACTTAACGATAGATGAAAGATTCAAAATATACGAAATACATAACATGGGATATAGCTCTAGATATATAG
>JAJIYR010000060.1 GCA_020881085.1 Rickettsia endosymbiont of Bryobia graminum
GTTTCCCTTTCTCATATTCTGTCATAGTCATCCTATAAAATAAGTCCTATTTACTTATTTTATATAGGACGACTATGACTTCTTCAAACTAAAGTTTCTCCACCTGAAGGTGGAGGTTTGAACCATCAGCTGGATAATAAAGAAAGAAAATCTAATTAAAGAAACTCAAAAAATTGTATCAGGCATATTAAAGCATGATAAAGGTGGTGTAATGGAAAGTGCAGTGAAAAAATTAGAATACTCAAATTCTAAAAATAATATTAGTGGTAGAACTAACTAATACAGGGCTAGTGGGTCCAATACCAAAGATCCTGTAAGTGGCGGCAAAGTTGGAGAAAGTGCAGAGTTAAGAAATGACTTTCATAGTAATACACTTGTTATAAAATCTTCTTGCTGCTTAAAATCTAAAGAAATACTCTTCTCAGACACTATTTCACTTAACTTGACGATGCCCATTGTTATAAATAAATTACAATTTGTTGTTTGCAAATATATTGCTATATTAAAGTATTTTTAGAAAATAAATTATATGAATGCAATAGTTAATAAGAAATATTACAATAGTAGAACAATTGCATACATAGTATGTTTGCTGTTTTCAAATATTGGTGCAATTAAAATATGTAATTTTTGGGGGTTTTCTATTGATGCAGGAACAATAATTTTTCCATTATTATATATTTTAAATGATGTTTTAACAGAAGTATATGGATTTACAGCAAGTCGGAAAACAATTTTGCTAGCTCTCTTCTATAATATTTAGTGTGTTTATCTATATTGTGGCTTTACTGCCTTCTTCTCCATATTGGCATGATCAACAAGCCTTTGAAACAATTTTCTTGATTTCTCCAAGGATAGTAATAGCTTCTATTGTAAGTTATTTTATAGGTGAGTTAACTAATGCTATAATAATGTCGTTGTTAAAAATTAAATTCCAAGGCAAAGTTTATGCATTACGAGCAGTTTTTAGTATCTTTATAGGATCATTAATAGATACTTGTAGATTCAGTTATATTGCTTTTTGGGGAAGAATTCCACAATTGGAGCTAATGAAAATGATATGTTTATTAACTATTATAAAAGTGTTTTATGAAATACTTGCTTTACCATTCACAGTAAAATTTGTAAATTTTTTGAAGAAAGCAGATAATAGCGATGTTTACGAAAAACCTTTTCTTAAGGGTTTAATCACAATATATAGCAACAAATTATAATCATTTTATGAAAAAAGCGGTAATTTTAGTTAGCGGTGGCATTGATTCTTCAACAGTGCTTGCAATGGTACAAAAAATGGGCTACGAAATCTATGCTATTAGTTTCAATTATTCTCAGCGTAATAAGGTTGAGCTTGAAAAAATAAAAGAGCTGATTAAAGATTATAACGTTAAGAAGCATAAGATTATAAACATTGATTTATCTAGTTTTGGTGGTTCAGCTCTTACTGATAATAAAATAGAAGTGCCAAAATATGAAAATCATAGTGATTTAGGAGATGACATACCAGTAACTTATGTGCCAGCTCGTAATACCATCTTTCTAAGTTATGCTTTGGGTTTTGCTGAAGTTATAGGAGCTTACGATATTTTTTTAGGGGTGCATGCAAGTGATTACGCTAATTATCCGGATTGCCGTCCAGAATATATAAAAGCTTTTGAAAAGCTTGCTAACCTTGCAACTGCTATAGGAGTAGAAGGAAAAAATTTAACAATCCATGCTCCTTTAATTAATATGACTAAGTCTCAGATTGTTAAAACTGGTTTAGAACTTGGTGTTAATTATGCTAAGACTATTTCTTGCTATGATCCTTCAGTTGATTATATATCCTGCGGTATATGCCATGCCTGTTTACTAAGAATCAAAGCCTTTGAAGAAAATAATGTGCAGGATCCTGTAAAATATATTACAGGTGTTTCCTAATTGATCATTCTTAAAATTAGATTATAATCACCTGGTTTATATTAAATTGTTCGTAATATGTTTAATTATTCTTTGTATTCTCAATTTCCAGTATTAGATTTGGGTGATATTGAACTCAGGGAGTTAACAACAGATGCCTCAGAAGAATATTTTAATTATATGAGCAAGTCTGAGATGTTATCTTTCCTGACTGATAGCAATATTCCTAAAAATGTTGAACATGCGGCTGAAGAATTAAAGTATTGGTCTAGTTTGTTTCGTAATAGAAGAGGATTTTACTGGGGAATTGTCTTAAAAGATAGTAATAGGCTTGTAGGTACAGCGGGATTCAATAGTGTTTCAATTCCTCACCTGAAAGCTGAAATAAGTTATGACCTTGATCCAGATTTTTGGGGTAAAGGAATTATGTTAAAATCTATAAAAAATATCTTAAAATTTATTGACTATGCTGGAATAGTTCGGGTCCAGGCTACAGTAATAAATGATAATATACGTTCAATAAATCTTTTAGAAAGATGTAATTTTATAAAAGAGGGGTTTATGAAGAAATATGAAATAGTTCAGGGAGTTCAGAAGGATTATTATCTGTATGCTAGGGTAAATTAATGAGTAAAATATATAATCAACGAACATGCTTAGCTCAAAGTATAGGCGAAGTAAAAGTTACAGTTCAATCAGTATTTGATAAAGAAAATTCTAATATTAAAGATAATACATTTGTTTGGTTATATAATATTAAGATCGATAATTTCACCTATAATAATATTAAATTAATATCAGGTCGTTGGGAAGTATATGATAAGTATGGTAAGGCAGAATTAGAAGATAAAGTTTTAATAGATAATCCTTGTATTATTAAAGCTGACCAATCATTTGAATGTACAAATGTTATTCGCTTATTTTCAGATTCTGGGTTAATTCATGGTAAATATTTTTTCTTAAACCTTGATTCTAATGAAGAGTTCTCTATTAATATCCAAGCAGTTTCTTTGGATAATGGTTCAGAAGAAAAAAATTGGAATTAAATTACTTGAAGTAACAATTATGAAAACAAAATCTTTATTTATTGCAATTTTTTTAGTGAGTATATTTATGAATAGTACAATAGCGCTAGCTGAATCTAATAATCCAATAATTCCTCGTAAGATATTATTTGGTAATCCTAATAAGATACGGGTAAAACTGAGCTATGACGGTAAATATATTACTTATATAGCTCCTCTTAACAATATATTAAATATTTGGCTTGCTCCATCAAATGATTTATCTAAGGCAAGTCCTGTAACAAATGATAAGGGTAGAGGGATAAGGTCTTATTCTTGGTCATATAATAACAATATATTATATTCTCAGGATCAAGATGGTGATGAGAATTTTCGAATATATAACTATAATATTCAGAATAAGCAAACTACGCTTCTAACGCCAGAAAAAGGAGTCAAGGCTTATATTTTAGGAATCAGTCATAAAATGCCTAATGAAATATTAATTAGTATGAATGATCGTGATCCCAAATATTTTGATATTTATAAGCTTGATCTTATTACTTTAAAGAAAGAGTTAGTATTTAAAAATGGAAAATATTCAGATTTTACAATAGATGATGATTTGCAAGTGCGTTTTGCCTCTTTAATTGATGAAGAAGGTGGGGCTGAATATTATCAGTTAAAAGATGATAAAGAGACCTTATTTACTAAAGTTTCTGCAGAAGATGCTACTAATACATCATTTTTTGGCTTTGATAAAACAGGTAGAATCTTATATTTACTTGATAGTAGAGAAAGAAATACAGCGGCATTAAAATCACTGAATTTAGATAATAATAAATTAACTATAATAGCTGAGGATAGTAAGGCTGATGTTGATATTTTTACAGTTCATCCAACAAAAAGTATAATTCAAGCTGTAGAAATTAATTATGAAAAAACTAGATATAATATATTAGATAAGTCAATAGAAAAGGATATTAACTATCTAACAGGTTTGAGTAAGGGGAACTTGATAGTTACTACTAGGACTTTAGATGATTCTACCTGGCTTGTAGCTTTCGATATAGATAATGGACCAGTTAAATATTATAAATATGATCGTAATAAAAATAAAGCAGAGTTTTTATTTAATAATCGTGATGATTTAGAGAATTATAAGCTGGCTTCAATGTTACCTGTAATTATTAAATCTCGTGATGGTTTAGATTTAGTAAGCTATATTACATTTCCTGTAGGAATAAAACTTAATCAAAATAATCTTCCTGATAAGCAATTACCTTTGATAATTTATGTTCATGGTGGTCCTTGTGTAAGAGATAGTTGGGGATATGATCCGACTCATCAATGGCTTGCTAATAGAGGATATGCAGTTCTTAGCATTAATTATCGTAGTTCAACAGGTTTTGGTAAGAATTTTATTAGCGCTGGTTATTTAGAATGGGGTAGGAAAATGCACGATGACCTACTTGATGGGGTAAATTGGGCAATCAAAAATAATATTGCTGATTCAGAAAAAATAGCGATTATGGGAGGAAGTTACGGTGGATACGCAACGTTGGTAGGTCTAACTATGACACCAGATGTTTTTGTTTGTGGTGTTGACTTGGTAGGACCGTCAAACTTATTAACCTTGATTAATAGCGTTCCATCATATTGGAAGCCAATTTTGGGAGTAATGAAAAAAAGAATTGGCCCATGGGATACTGAGGAAGATAAAAAGAAGCTAGCAGAAAGATCTCCTTTAACATATGTAAATAATATAAAAAAACCTCTATTTATAGCTCAAGGTGCTCATGATCCGAGAGTTAAACAGGCTGAGTCTGATCAAATAGTTTCAGCAATGAGAAGTAAAAAAATACCAGTTGTTTATGCTTTGTATGAAAATGAGGGGCATGGTTTTGCAAGACCTGAGAATAGGCTTTCATATTACGCGATGGTAGAGTATTTTTTAGCTAATATATTAGGTGGTAAAAAGGAAGATATTGGTAATGATTTGCAGGATGCCAAATTTTTACTTAACTCAAAAGAAAATATTACAAATACTGAAGCAGAAGAGATAATAAATAAAGAATTTATAAAATAAAATTATGATATACTCTCGTTTCTATAAAAAATCAAATCCTTATAAATTATCAGAAATTGTTAAATTATTAGATAGTCATTTGATACCACTACCAAATAATTATGATGATATATTAATTAATGATATAAAATCCTTAGAAGAAGCTGGGAATGGGGATCTAAGTTTTTTGAGTAATATTAAATATTTGCCACAATTACAAAAAACTAAAGCATCATGTTGTATTGTTCTAGATAATCTTCAAGAAGATCCTAACAGCAAGGTAATTTTACTCAAAACTAAGAATCCATATTTTGTTTATACTAAATTAATTGAGCTATTTTATAAAAGAGCTAAGTCCTATCCTAATAAAATTATGCCATCTGCCTATATTTCCGATTCAGCTGTTATAGGAGATAATTGTTATATAGGTCATAATGTAGTTATTGAAGATAATGTACAAATAGGTGATAATTCAATAATAGAATCAGGTAGCTTTATAGATTATGGGGTAATAATAGGTAAAAGAGCTATGATCTACTCCAATGTTTCAATAAGCTATAGTACCATGGGAGATGATGTAGTAATTTTATCTGGTGCAAGGATTGGACAAGATGGTTTCGGTTTTGCAACAGATAAAGGTGTGCATAAGAAAATTTTCCATACAGGGACAGTAAAAATAGGCAGTAATGTTGAAATAGGTAGTAATGTTACTATAGATAGAGGTTCCTTAAATGACACTATAATTGGAGATTTAGTAAGGATAGATAACTTAGTGCAAATAGGACATAATGTTATAATTGGTAAAGGAACTATTGTTGTCGCTCAAGTTGGAGTATCAGGTAGTACTAAAATAGGTTCATATTGTGCTCTTGGTGGGCAAGCTGGTCTTGCCGGTCATTTAACTATAGGTGATCAAGCTCAAATAACTGCTCAGGCAGGAGTTATGAAAGATGTAGATCCATCTGCTATAGTAGGAGGTTCTCCGGCTGTGCCGATTAAAGAATGGCTTAAACAAACAGTTGTATTAAGACAGTTGATGAGTCAGAATAAGTAGATAATGATAATTTTCCTGCTTGGTTGTATAGATATGTAGGTATTACGAATCGTCATGGTGAAGAATTTTAAGGTAACTCGACTATCAAGAAATACTTTTATACGCGCGTAAAAACCACGGGGCTTGCCCCGTGGATGTAGCGCTCCCCATATCTTTCTGTTATGGTGAAGTATGCAGATTAGGAAACAAGGTCAATGTGCTTACCAATGTGAATACCATGTGGTGCTGGTTACTAAATACAGACGAAAAATATTTAATGATGGTAGCTTGGGATATTTTCAAGAAATTCTGAAGCAGGTATCGGAAAATATACCTGAGGTGAAAGTATTGACGATAAATCATTATACAGACAACATTCATATCCATCTGTCAATACCACCAAAGGTAAAAGCTAGCGATGTGGTGAGGACAATAAAATCTATAACTGGTGGATTATTAAAAAAGAAGTTTGAATATATGAGGAGAGCTTTTACTCATTGACCAACCTATAACTATTCTAGAATACAGGTCAGTGAAAGCTCTACGAGGCAAGCC
>JAJIYR010000061.1 GCA_020881085.1 Rickettsia endosymbiont of Bryobia graminum
GACGTAAATTACCTAAAGATGTAATAATTCATTCCGATAGAGGAGTTCAGTATTGTTCTGATCCGTACTTGAAATTACTAGACCAGTATAAGATATTACCTAGTATGAGCGCTAAAGGAAACTGCTATGATAACGCTGCTAATTAAAATACTAGTTTATATTTTTAAATTACTATTAATATAACATAGCTTTGCTATATTATATTAACTAACTACATTTCAAAATTATCTTCAATGCGAATTTTTTGCTATTTATTAACCATTATCACGATCTTATTTCCTGTTGTAATAATATCAGATGTTAAGAAATCAGAAACTGGTAAACCTTTTAATTTTTTATCAACAGATTATGTTGAATATAATAAAGAACAGCAACTAATTTATGCTAGAGGCAATGTTGAAGTCATATTAGAAGATTATTTCCTAACAGCCAATACTTTAATCTACGATATAAAAAACGATAAACTCTGGGCTGAAGGCAATGTAATGATTAAAGATGAGAAAAGTAGAGTAATCCTAGGAGAAACCGCTATTCTAAAAGATAAGTTAAAAGCAGGAATAATCTCTGACTTTATTTTATATTTTGGTGATAATACACTTTTAGTATCAAAATTGGCAGAAAGAGTTAGCGATAATCTCTTTTATTTAACAGATAGTACTTTTACTCCTTGTAAAATTCTATGCAACAATAAACCTATCTGGCAAGTTTCTGCAAAAAAAACTAGGGTTGACCTTGATAATAGTTTAATAGTTTACAGAAATTTATTTTTTGAAGTTTGGGGTGTTCCTATCTTATATACCCCTTACTTTTCTCATCCCACACCTAAAGCCAAAGCAAAATCAGGAATATTAGTGCCTCAATTTAAAAATAAAGCTTTAGGCGTACCTTTATATTATATAGCACTACCTAACTTAGATTTCACTTTAACTCCAAGATTTTTTGGTAAATATAGTATTTACGAAATTGAAGCACGTTATAAACCAAATAAAACTGATTACATAACAGTAGAGGCAAGTTATGGCAAGGTACCTTATAGAACACAAGATGGTAATATCTTATTAAAAAACCGTAATGTAAACTCTTATTATATATTTTCTAATGGTGCTTTCAGTAAAGAAAATTATCAGTATGGGTTTAGAATAGAGCACGCTTCTGATCAAGCATATTTAAAAAATTATTACAAAAATTATACTTCCTCTCTAACATCAAAAATATATTTTCATAAGATAAACAAATATAATTATTTATCTTTAGAAGGTATTTATCTAGAAGGACTTAATGTAAATGATTCAAGCAATACAAACCCGTTAATTTATCCTAAAATAAGAACTAAAAATGTCATAAATTTAAATGACAGTGAAACTAGCAAGCTAATAATTGAAAATAATACCTTAGTATATAAAGAAAGGAACAGTAAAGAATTGGGACGAACAGCTATACAAATTGCTTTAGATAATAGTTTCTTAACTTCAACTGGCCATTTATTTAATTTTATTGCCCGTAATAGAACTGATATATATTTTATTAGCCATACTTATCACAATGATTTGAGAGCTAATAAATTATTAACAAGAAATATACCTGAAATTCAAAATATCTGGCGCTACCCACTTGCCAGCTCTATTTCTAAAAAATCTACTCTAATGGTTGAACCAATTATATCCATAACCTTTGGACGCAAACATAATTCTAATACAAAATTTTCTTTCATTGATTATGGTAGATATGAATTATCAGAAAATAATTTTTTCCTTGATAATCATTACAGTGGAATCGATCACCATAAGTTTGGTAATAGATTAAGCTATGGCATAAATTCCTCTTTACTATCGGGACAAAACTACTTCAGCCTATTTCTAGGTCAAACCTATAACAAAGGTCTTCCTCATAACTCGATCCATTATCAGGAAAACGTTGGAAAAATATCTAGTAATTTCTCTAATAATCTTGAGTTATTTTATAGATTTAGAAAAAATCAACATTTTGAACCAATTAGAGATGAAATAGGCGGAACTCTTTCATTAGAAAAATTACAATTTACTACTGCCTTTATACAAATCAAGGGTGTTAAAAAATATTACTCTATAGACAATAAAACTTATGATAGATTACGACAAGTTTACTATAATTTATCGTATCAATTAACTGATACATGGTCAGTTTCTTATGGTATGAGACTAGATGTACCAAAAACTAAATTATCTGTTCTTTCTCAGAGTATCAGAGTGACATATCAAAATGATTGTGTTAGAATATCTACACAGCTTTCTGACGATTATATGGTAGATACTAAAAGAGGTATTAAAAAAACTTCTCTACCAACTGTTACTATAGGCTTGAAAATATTAAATATGTGAGTTTTAAATATGAAAAATTTATTTTGTTTATTTATTATGTTACTTAACATAACTATAGCAAAAGCAGAATTACCTAAAATAGTTGCCTTGGTTAATAATGAACCAATTACTTTAAATGAATTTCAAGCTAGAAAGCGTATGATTATGGCTTTTAATAATATTGACTTAAACAATAGCGAAAAAGACAAGCAACTTAATAAGATTGTAATGAAAACTCTAATAGATGATACGTTATTATATCAATCTACAAAAAACAAGCCATCAGATAGAGAGTTAAATGAAGCAATTTGTGAGATAGAACAACGTAATAAAATGCCAAAAGGACAATTTATTGAATTTTTAAAAAGTAAATCTATAGATATTAACAGTTTTAAATCTCAGATTGGTGCAGAAATTATAAAAATGAATATTTTATCTAGTTTCTCTAAATCAATTACTATTAGCCCTAAAGAGATTAATACCGCTCTTCTTATTACTAATTCAAAAGATGCAGAAATATCAGCTTTATCTTTTACTTCTAAGGATAAGAGTAATAAAACTTTAAGTAAAATGCATAATTTACAAAAAAATATTAAAAACTGTAATGATATTAAAAAATCTTCATACGATAGTTTCGCAAGAATGGAAAACATTAATCAAAAGATAAGTAATATTGACTCTTCATTAAAAACCATTTTAAAAGACCTAAATACAGAAGAAAAAAGCAATGTTTTTGAGACAAAAGAAGGTTTTAAATTAATATTAATGTGCAATAAAAAAGTAGTTAATATTACAAAAGATGAAAATGAGTATGTATTAAATTTTTTAACTAATAAGAAGATGTCCCAAAAAGCACAAAAATATCTAGATAATATGCGTAAAAAAGCATATATAAAAATTATGATACCACAGTGATTTTAGGTACTATTGCTAATCATGCGCATAAATATGGAATTACTGCTCTTAAAAAATACAGTCAAAATTTTATTTTTGACTATACCTTATGTGAAAAAATTGTCAGAGCAAGTGGCCTTAAAGAAAATGATATTGCTTTAGAAGTTGGGCCAGGCACTGCTGGACTAACTAGGGCGATTCTTGCAGCAAAACCTAAATCTTTAACCATTATTGAAACCGACTCTAGATGCATACCACTGCTTTTAGAAATTAAAGAATTATATCCTAATTTAAATATAGTCCAAGGTGACGCTCTTAAATTTGATTTGTTAACTTTAGATAATAGGGAAATAAATATCATTTCTAACTTACCATATCAAATTGGTACAGAACTAGTTATTAGATGGTTAAAACAATCCTCTATGATAAATAGCATGACACTAATGCTTCAAAAAGAAGTTGTAGAGCGAATATGTTCTCCTATTAGTACTAAATCTTATGGAAGATTATCAGTGATATGTCAATTATTATGCCATACTCAAAAATGTTTTGATGTCAGCCCTCATTCCTTTTATCCTCCACCAAAAGTTCATTCTTCTATAGTGAAACTGACCCCTATAAAAAATAATTTTACAATTCAGCTAATTGAAACTATTGAATTAATTACTAAATTAGCTTTTGGTGAAAGACGAAAAATGATTAAATCTTCTTTAAAAAAACTCACTCCCAAAATTGAAGATTTTTTCCAAGAATTAAAAATAGATTCTTCTTGTAGAGCTGAAAATTTATCGCCTCAAAATTACTTGCAGCTAGCAAAATTATATTTAATAAACTATGGTAAGGACACTTAACTTTTACCACAGTTTTACTATTTTAGCTTCCTCAGTAAAATATACCCTTTTAACTTTTATTCTACTTGACCAGCTAAGAATTTAAAAGGCTCTGCAGACTCAAAATAGCCCGACACTTCTCCTGATAAGATTTTTCCTCCTTTAGCTATTGAAAGTTTTTTTATAGTTCCCCCTTCTTTAAAATCTATATTATCAACCACTACAGGCTGAGAGCCGGTAGGTTGATGGTAGGGACTAGAAGTGCCGTAGAGTTTAAGCTAAAGCTTATTCCAATCTAATGTTAGCAATAGAAGTTGGTTTATGAGCTTCTGTATGGTAATATGTATTAGTTGACATTTGATCTTACATTTAATAAAAATAATGTATTAAAAATACAGATAAAAAAATGGAAGGTTACAATGAACTTAAATCAAAGAATAATAAAGC
>JAJIYR010000062.1 GCA_020881085.1 Rickettsia endosymbiont of Bryobia graminum
AGGTAAGCATGGAAATGAGAATATGATAGGAAAATACGTAAAAAACCAAGGCATGGAATATAAGAAACTGCATGAGGATCATCAGCTAGCTTTCTTCTAAAATACCCCGCTGCTTGCGGCGGGGATTACTTTTATTCTAATAACTCATTTTGTAATTTTACTACTAATGATTTCATCGCTTCAAATTCTTCTCTAGTTACATAATTACCTTTAATTACTTTGTTTTCTATTAAAGCAGAACATTGAGAGGTAACATTGAGAGCAGTTTTTTGAAGAATATTACTGGCCCCTAACATGACTTTTAAAAAATTATTTGATTGCATATAGTTATCTCTTGATATTAATAGATAAAGCGTGTAGACCACTAGTTAGTTCATCTGCTAGTAGTTGATGAATTGTTTTATGTCCAGCTAGTAAAGTTTGATTGGTAAGGATATCAGAAGAAATTTTTATAATAAAATGGCTTTCAGTAGAACCATTAGTATGATTAGCATGTTTATGACTCTCATCAATTATTTCACAATAATGTGGTTTTAGCACATCTAATTTACTTTTTATTCTATCTATTCGGGTCATAGTTTTATGTATCTGAAACTTTTACTTGTATCATATTACTAGAATTTTACTATTTAGTAAATAACCTTAAATTGGGATTTAACATTTGTTATGAAAGAATCAGAGAAGCAAATAGAAAATTTACAGCTAAGGATTAATTTAGTAAATTGCGGATATTGCTTTGCCTTTAAATTAGTAAATTATGAAGAGCTAAATGCAATAACTACTAGCGATGCTAAAGGGATAGAAATATTAGATACTATTATTCAGGAAGTATGTAATGAATTAATAGCTACAAATAAGTCAAATAAATATTTTAAAAATATAAGCGATAGAACTATAGATTCTTACCTACAAATTTTTACTTCAAAACAAAAAGTAAAAAAAGATGATAATAATTCTTTTATATATAAGCAGGTTGAAGAGAATAGGATTTTTTTGATTTTACCTATAGAAGATAAAAATTTTGCTCGTGAATTTGCTTTAAAAATATATTCAATATCCCAACTATATATTGATAATAATAATCCTGAATTTTATTTGAATTGTAGTATAGCCAGTATAGAATTTCCTAAATTTGCTAAAAATGCAAAAGATATATCTAATTTGTTAAATTGGTTACTTTCTTGTAATTCCGATCAATTATATTATCGGGAATACGATCATAAACAGTATAATATTGAAAATATTAAAGAATCTAATAGGCAACTTAATAGTCTTAGAAGAGCCATATTGCAAAAAACTATGATTTTTGCTTATCAGCCAGTTATTGATAGAAAGACTATGAAAGCTCATTATTATGAATGTTTACTTAGAATTCCTGATACAAAAAATAATTTAATTTCTGCAGGCACTTTAATTCAAGAAGCTGAGAAAAAAGGGTTAATTTTTATAATAGATAAAATAGTATTAGAAATGGCTATTAAAGAATTGGCCGCTAATCATAATTTAAAACTTGCAGTGAATATTTCCAATATTGGAGTTTTAGATTATTCTCTTTTAGAATTAGCTGAGAAATTACTAGAAGAATATGATGTATATGGTAGATTAATTATAGAGATTACAGAAACTACTTTTAACCAAAATTATGAACAAATATCTGATTTTATGCTGAAATTAAGAAAATTTGGTTGTAAGTTTGCTTTAGATGATTTTGGTACAGGTTTTACTTCTTTCAAACAATTACAAAATTTGCCTATTGATATTATTAAAATTCCTGGGGATTATGTGCGTAATATTACTAATGATACTGAATGTAAGGATTTCATTGCAAGATTAATAAAAATATCTGAAAGTTTAGGAGCCGTAATTGTAGCGGAGTTTGTAGAGAATGGTGAGATAGCTCAGTGTCTTATTGATTTGAAGGTTGATGGGATGCAAGGTGATTTTTTCTCTCCTGCATTGATTATAAAATAAAGTAAAAAATAATTATTACAGAAAATGATACTATTAGAATTAAAAAAGATAAATGGCACCCTTGATACTATACATTTTGTAGGTATTGGAGGTATTGGTATGAGTGGAATTGCTAAGATATTGTATAATCTTGGATATAAGGTACAAGGTTCTGATATTGCTGAGAATTATAATACCAAAAAGTTAGAAGAAGATGGCATAAAAATTTATATTGGTCATAAAGCTAAAAATATTAATAATGTTTCATACGTTGTTGTTTCATCAGCTATTAATAAAGATAACCCCGAAGTAAAAGAAGCTTTACGTAAAAAAATCCCAATAATTAGACGAGCTGAAATGTTAGCTGAACTAATGAGACTAAAATGTTCTATAGCAATTTCAGGTTCTCATGGGAAAACGACTACAACTTCACTTGTGGCGTGCTTATTTGAGGCAGCAGGTTTACACCCTACTGTTATTAATGGGGGGATTATTAATAATCGTTTTACTAACGCATATATAGGATCTGGGAATTATTTAATAGCAGAAGCTGATGAGTCTGACGCAACTTTTATTAATATACCGTCTACAATTGCGGTAGTAACAAATATTGATCCAGAACACCTAGATTTTTATCATGATTTTGATAGTCTAATTAAAGCTTTTAAAAGATTTATAACTAACTTGCCATTTTATGGATTTGCTGCTTGCTGTATTGATAATAAAGTTGTTCAAGATTTAGTAAATAAAATTACAGATCGTAAAATTATAACTTATGGCATAGATTCGCCTGATGCAAATATTCAAGCATTTAATTTACATTTTGACATTCACTCTTCTACTTTTGATGTTAAAATAAATTTACCTAATGTTAATGGTACAGCTACCATAGAGAAAGTAACATTACCTACCCCAGGGAGGCATAATGTTCTTAATGCTCTTGCTGCAATATCAATAGCAGCAGAACTTGATTTTGGTATTAAAGTTATTAAAAATGGATTTAGTAATTTTGAAGGGGTAAAACGTAGATTTACTAGAGTTGCTGAATATAACGGAGCTATAGTAATTGATGATTACGCTCATCATCCAGAAGAGGTAAAGGCAACGCTTGCTACAGCAAGAAATATTGCTGATAAACAAAATGGTAAAGTTATTGCAATTTTTCAACCGCATAGATATTCAAGAACTCAATATTTATTTGATGATTTTGTTACTTGTTTCGGTCAAGCAAGTCAATTATATATAACAGACATATATGCTGCAGGGGAAAAGGCTATAGAAGGTTTAACTGCCCAAAGTTTAGTAGATAAAATTAAGGAGGTAAAAGCTCATACTATGGTATCATTTGTTGAGTCTGATGAACATATAGTAGAGATTATTACAGATCAAGCAATGCCAGGTGATATTATAGTTATGATGGGTGCTGGCAGCATTTCTACTTGGGCTAATAACTTACCTAAGCAGTTTATCAGTTTTAAAAAAGCGAATAAAAGAAATTAATATAATTATAACTTTATGGAATTACCTCAGATTGCTGGTGAATATAAAAATAATTATCCATTAAATCATCTTACATGGTTTAAAGTGGGAGGATTGGCCGAAGTTTTTTTTAAGCCTTTAGATTCAGTTGATTTAGCAAGTTTCTTATTGCAAAATCAACTGAATCTTCCAGTGACAGTTTTAGGAGCCGGGTCAAATATAATTATTAGAGACGGTGGTATAGATGGAGTAGTAATAAAACTTGGAAGAAATTTTACTAATATTGAATTATTACCTGACAATAAGATAGAGGTTGGTAGCGCTTGCCTGAATTTTAATCTTGCTAAATTCTGTCAAGAACATTCTATTACAGGTTTTGAGTTTTTAGTTGGTATACCAGGAACTATAGGTGGTGGTGTTGCTATGAACGCTGGAGCTTATAACTCAGAGTTTAAAGATATTATTTTAAATATTGAGGCAATAAATTCTAAAGGTGAGTTTATAAATATTGCGAATGAAGAGATTGGTTTTAAATATCGGGGTAATAATTTACCTAAAGATTTAATTGTAACTAAAGCAACTTTTAAAGTAGTAATGGGTGATAAAGAACTTATAACTGCTAAGATGAATGAAATAAATAACGCAAGACAAGCAACTCAACCAATTACCGAACGTACAGGAGGGAGTACTTTTGCTAATCCAGTAGGTTATAAAGCATGGCAGTTAATTGATAAAGCTGGTATGAGAGGGTATAAAGTTGGCGATGCTTGTATGTCCGAGTTACATTGTAATTTTATGATAAATCATGGTAACGCTACTGCTCAGGATTTAGAAGATTTAGGTGAATTTGTGAGAAAGAAAGTATTAGAAACTAGTGGTATAGAATTACAGTGGGAAATTAAGCGAATAGGAAATACTCGGCTAAAATCATGAATTGCGTTGTCGTAAATAAAGCTCCGCTGTTAGCTTTGTTTACTTCTGACACTACATTGATTTTGACTTTCGTATAGATAATTTTTAGTATTATAATAGGAATATATGAATAAATATCAGACACAATTTATTGCTGATTCAAAAATTACCTTATTAAGTGGTAAGGGGGAAAAGCATGTAGCTTTAGTAGGTGGAGGCATGTCAGCTGAGAGAGAAGTATCTCTCATCTCTTCCCAAGAAGTAGGTAAAGCTTTAGTAGAAGCTGGATATAAGGTTACTTTTATTGATATGGGAGTAGATATTGCCTCCAAACTGTTAGAAATTAAGCCTGACGTTGTTTATAACTGTTTGCATGGTACCTATGGTGAAGATGGATGCCTTCCTGGATTATTAAATATTTTACGGATTCCTTATACTCATAGCGGCGTACTTGCTTCTTCTTTAGCTTTTAGTAAAATTCATTCAAAATTTTGGTTTATTGCTAATAATATTAATACTGCTAAGAGTATTATAGTAAATAAATCTGATAATATAAAAAATGATCCGATGCCAAGACCATATGTAATAAAACCTTTAATGCAAGGGTCAAGTATAGGGGTAGAAGTAGTATTTGAAGAGGATGATTTTAATTTTGCTAATTACGATTTTCCCTATGGGGATCAAACATTAGTTGAAAAATATATTAAGGGTAGAGAGATGCAGGTTGCTTTGTTAAATGGCAAAGCTTTAGGCGTATTAGAGATACAATTGCTTAAAAGGCGATTTTATGACTATGATACAAAATATACAGATGGTTTTGCTAATCATTTATGCCCAGCTCCTATTCCAAAAGATGTTTATGATGAGTTATTAAAAGAATCAGAAAGAATATATCAAACTATGAATTGTAGAGGTGTTGCAAGAGCTGAATTTATTTTTGATGAAGATAATAATGAGTTATTTGCTTTAGAAATTAACACCCATCCTGGCATGACCCCATTATCAATCGTCCTAGAAATAGCAGCCATGAAAGGAATGAATTTTACCTTATTAGTAAAAGAGATAGTAAAAACAGCAAGTCTTGACACATGAAGCAAAATAAGCAATTCAATAAAAAAAAGAAAGTTAATATACTGTTGCGTAGGAAAATAGCATTAATTTATATTAGAATAATGCTTGTTGTAAAAATTAGTTTAGTAGCGTTTTTAGCTTTATTTTTTTTCACTAGTTATTTCAGTACTTTAAAACAAGAAATTGTTCAAAATATTTATGAATATACTGGTGATATTGGTTTTAGGCTTGAAAATGTTTTAATTGAAGGGCAGTATAATATTAAAGAAGAAGATATATTAACAACATTAAACGCTGATAAAGGTACACCTATTTTTTCCTTAGAATTAGATGTAATTAAAAATAACCTAAAGAGTAATGATTGGGTTAAAAATGTAGCAATCATTGAACGAAGATTACCAAACACTATCTACATAAGATTAACAGAACGTATTCCTATAGCTATTTGGCAGGTTAACAGTAAGATTTTTCTTATTGATGAAGAGGGATATAAAATTACTGATAATATAGGCGAGTTTTCTAATCTTCTGCATGTAGTAGGTTCTGATGCTAATATTTATACTAGTAAATTAATTGACGATTTATCTCAGCATTCAGGACTTACTGATAAGGTAGTATCAGCTGTGCGTTATGGAGAAAGGCGCTGGGATTTGAATTTGCAGGAAAATATTACTGTAAAAATGCCAGAGTCATATTTTGAACGAGCTTTAGGTTATCTAGCAGAGTTAAATAAAAATGATCTATTATTTAATCAAAATTATAAAGTTATAGATTTACGAGATAATGATAAATTTTATGTTGAAAAATATTAGAGTTATAAATTAAGTTATGAATAAATTATCTAATTTTGTTTCTCTTGATCTAGGAAGCAGCAAGATCGCATGTATAGCGGCATATATTGATAAAAAAGCTGATGCAAAGATAGTTAGTCAAAATTTATACCATTCAAAAGGGATTAAATCAGGTGTTATACTAGGTGTAAAAGAAGCAGAAAATAGTATTGTTGGAGCAATTTATAATTTAGAAAAAGATTGCGGAAAGAATATTAAAGAAATTACAGTATCATTAACAGGTCATGGTACAAAATCATACTATATTAATAGTAAAATGAAAATTTCTAATAATCAGCCAATCTTGGAACAGGATATCAAAAAGCTAATAAAAAAGGCTATAGCTGAATTTAAACTTAAAGATCAAGAGATAATACATTATTTTCCTATTGAATTTGCTCTAGATAATAATTCTTCTATTGAAGATCCTGTAGGGATGTATGGTAAAGAATTAGGATGCGAATTACACATTGTTACAGCAAATTCAAATATGCTGATAAATATTACTAATTGCTTTGCAAAATGCCATGTTGAAATAAATAATATAGTATTAGCAGTATATGCATCTGGAATAGCTTGTCTTTCTAAGGATGAGAAAGAGCTTGGTTCTGTTATCATAGATATGGGAGCAAGAACTACCTCTTTTGGAATATTTGTTGCGGGCAAATTAATATATACAGGATACATAGATATAGGTAGTTTTCATGTTACTTCTGATATAGCAAAAGTTTTTTCATTAGATCTTAATATAGCAGAAAAGCTAAAAGTTTTATATGGTAATGCAGTGCCATCCGCTTTTGACAAAGATAATATTATTAGTTTAGAAAATGATGGTATAGGTCTTATGGATAATGGAGGAGTAACCATTACTTCAAAACATTTAGCAGAAGTGATAAATCCACGAGTAGAGGAGATATTATCAATGGTGCAAGCAGAATGCGACAGAATCGCTAGTAATATGGTAGCGTATCGTATTGTGATTACAGGTGGTGGTTCAATGCTGAGAGGAGTAAAAGAATTAGCAAGTAAGATCTTTGAAAGACAAGTAAGAATTGGCAAGCCAGAAATATTAGAAGGTTTTGCAGAAGATTATAACCCACATATATATTCTACTTGTATAGGGATGATTAAAAACCAATCTTTAAAAATTCAAAAAAATTCTATCAATATTGATAATAATTCTAGCTGGGTGAAAAAATGTTTAGTTTGGCTTAAGGAAAACATTTAAGGCAATAGATAACAAAATGCGGCTTAATTGTCATGGCTAGGAGCTGTAAGGTGACATTTGCTATCTAAAAAATACCAATCATACCACACTGAAAGCATTAGCTATGTCATGTAGATTCCGAATCAAGTTTGGGATGACTAGTAAATAATAATAACTGGATAGCTCAATAATTATCAATCAAGTGGAGAACCATCTCTTACTTACTAGCAATTTCTTTCTTAAAGCTATGATAAAGTACTGGGATAACAAAAATAGTAAAAATAGTTCCAAGTATCATTCCCCCCTACAATTACGAATCCAATAGAATTACGTGCTGCAGCTCCTGCGCCATGAGCAAATGTTAATGGAATTGCTCCGCAGATATACTGTTCGTAAATGAAGGGTTGTAAAGATAGGAGAGCTATTGTAGAGTTTAGGACATTGTGAGTAAGAATGTATTGACAGAAGAACAAAGAGAGAAGTTGAAGGAACGTCATAAGACAGAACGAGACGGACGCATAGGTGATCGTATTAAGGCAGTTTTGATGTAT
>JAJIYR010000063.1 GCA_020881085.1 Rickettsia endosymbiont of Bryobia graminum
ATCTCGTACTGATTCATAGCAAATGCCAAATAACTTGGATATTGCCATCATTGTCATTGTTCCTTCTTTGTATTTATTTATTACTTTGTTCCTTAAATCTTGGCTATATGCTCGCATAAATCATTATCTAACTTTTTAAATTACTGATATATTTCTAATTATACTACATTTATTGAAATATGTAGACATAATATTAACCAGAAATATAGAGTACTGTTGTTAGTAATGATTTTTTTGTCACTGCTTTATATAGTAAATATTTTGCTAAATAAAGATATTTATTATTATCAACCTTATATCTTACCTGCCTGTTTAATAGGAAGGTAAGAATTGATTTATATTAATTTGTAAAATTTGTATCTACCAAAGCTAATTTTAAAACTTGATCAATATTTGATACAGGTAAAATTTCTAAATTATTCTTGATATTTATAGGTATCTCTTTTAAATCTTTAACATTTTCTTCTGGTATAAGGACTGTTTTTATACCACCTCTGCTAGCAGCTAATAGTTTTTCTTTCAGTCCACCAATAGGTAATACATTCCCTCTTAAAGTAATTTCTCCAGTCATTGCTACAGTTTTTTTGACTGGAGTTTTTGTCATTAATGAGACTATGGTCGTAAATATAGCGCATCCAGCAGAAGGGCCATCTTTTGGTACTGCTCCAGCAGGTACATGCATATGAATATCAAGATCTTTATAATCTTCATATTTTATCCCAAAATTATTAGCTCTAGAACGGAAACAGCTATATGCTGCTAGAGCTGATTCTTTCATTACTTCTCCAAGTTTACCAGTGGTTTTAATTTCACCTTTACCATGAAATGATAATGCTTCAATAGTCAATAATTC
Source organism: Rickettsia endosymbiont of Bryobia graminum (assembly GCA_020881085.1). Lineage (GTDB taxonomy): Bacteria > Pseudomonadota > Alphaproteobacteria > Rickettsiales > Rickettsiaceae > Tisiphia. Next base: position 854 of record JAJIYR010000063.1, read on the forward strand.
CCCGCCTACTTCTGTATAAGCAAGTCCTGTAGTACTTCCTATTTGATTTTCTTTTTCTGCTAGGCCAAAGCTATATTTTTTGACACCCAAATACTCTTCAAGGTTAGTTGGTGTAATTGTTATATTTTTAATATTTTTATCATTTAGAATCTTTTTTAAAGCTTTTCTCATGTAAGAGGCAATTTCTCTTTCAAGAGATCTAACTCCTGATTCCTTAGTATAATATCTGATTATTTCTAGAAGTGCATCATCCTCAATAGCTATTTCTTCTTTTTCCATACTATGTGTTTTGAGTTGCTTAGATACTAGATAATTTTTAGCAATTTGCATTTTCTCTTCTTCTATATACCCAGAAACATCAATTATTTCTATGCGATCTAACAAAGCTCGTGGTAAATTATAAGAATTTGCTGTAGCAATAAACATAATATCTGATAAGTCATATTCTACTTCTAAATAATGATCAACAAAGTGAGTATTTTGTTCTGGATCTAATACTTCTAATAAAGCTGATGCAGGATCACCTCGAAAATCAGATCCCATTTTATCAATTTCATCTAAAAGCATTACGGGATTACTGGTTTTAGCTTTTTTTAGTAAGGTAAGAATCTTTCCTGGCATAGAGCCAAGATATGTTCTTCTATGCCCTCTTATTTCAGATTCATCTCTAATACCACCAAGAGCGAATTTAGTATATTTTCTTCCCGTTGCTTCAGCAATTGATTTAACCAGAGATGTTTTGCCAACACCAGGTGGACCAATTAAGCATAATATAGGACCTTTAATTTTTTGAGATCTTTGTAGGACTGCTAAATATTCAATAATTCTCTCTTTTACTTTTTCAAGTCCAAAATGATCGCGATCTAATATTTCTTTGGTTTTATTTATCTCAGTTTTACTTTTATCAAATTTACCCCACGGCATAGCGAGTAAGGTATCCAGGTAATTACGGATGACTGAGGACTCACCTGACATTTGATTCATAAGTTTTAATTTTTTGAACTCGTTTTCAGCTTTTTCTTTTGCCTCTTTTGAAAGTTTTGTATTTTTAATTTTTTTCTCTATTTCAGTGAAATCAGATTTATCATCATCTAGCTCTTTTTGGATAGCTTTCATTTGCTCATGTAGGTAATAATCACGTTGAGTTTTTTCAATTTGTTTTTTTAATCTTTGCTGTAAGGACTGCTCTGTTTCTATCTGTACCATACCAGATGTTATTGTATCTATAATGGCTTTAATTTTTGCTTGTAAATTTGTTTCTTCTAATAAAGCTTGCTTTACTAATAATGAATTGCTTAAATGAGAAGATAAGACATTAGCAATATAATTAAAGTTTTTCGGATTTTTATCTATTTCTGTAGAGATTGCTTCAATAATTTCTGGGTTCATTTTTTTATGATTTTTCGCGTAATTCATAAATAATTCAATAGCAGTAGAAGCAGATTTTTGCAATTCTTCTATATTATCTATCTTTTCATCTTTTATTATATCATATTCAGCTTCAAACATATTATTGTTAGTTATGTTATGTAGCATCACTTTATCTATTGCTTCAACTAGGATCTTAGCATTATTTTGTATTCTAACAGTTTGAATAATTTTAGCTAATACTCCAACTTGATAAAGATCTTGAATATTTGGAGATTCTTTATTTTGTTGTTTTTGTAGTACCAATAATATGTATCTATCATTATTTATAATTTTAGTATTAAGTAAGGCTTGAATAGACTTTGTTCTTCCTACAAATATAGGAGCAATCATACTAGGGAATATCACCGTATCTTTTAACACAAGTATGGGCAATTTTTCGTTCTTTGTCATATTAAAACCTTGAAATTTATATACTAAACTGGTTGCTAGCTATATAATAACGTCATACTAGGATTTCAAGCAGTTTCTATTAATTGGTAAGAAATTTGCTGAATAATTATTCTTTGCTAAATATTATAGGAAAGCTTTATATGAATAATCCATCAATTCAATCTGTAGATAATATAGTAATAGCAAAGGATAGGATACAAAAATATATATATTTAACTCCAATAATGCAATCTACTACTCTGAATCAGATGCTTGGGCATGAAATATTTTTTAAGGTTGAGTCATTGCAAAAGACAGGGGCCTTTAAAGTTAGAGGGGTGTTAAATCATCTCCTAGAATTAAAAGAAAAAAACTCTTTGCCGTGTAAGGTAGTGGCATATAGTACAGGTAATCATGGGCTTGGTCTTGCATGGGCATCGAGGGTTCTTAATATTCATGCAAGAATTTATTTACCTAAAAACACTTCTCCAATAAAGCAACAGGCGACAAAATATTATGGAGCTGAAGTGATAGTTACTGATACTAGGCAGGAAGCAGAAGATAGGACTAAAGCTGATAGTAAAAATGGCTTTTATTATTTACATCCATCCGATAGTGATTCTACTATGGCTGGAGCTGGGACTATGTGTTATGAGGCGTTACAACAATTAAATTTCTCGCCAGATGCAATTTTTGCTTCTTGCGGTGGTGGTGGGTTACTTTCAGGTACCTATTTAGCAAAGGAATTATTATCAAGATCTAGCCTATTAATAGGTTCAGAGCCAATGATAGCAAATGATGCTTATTTATCTAGAAAGCAAGGTTCAATATATAGGTTTAAAGATTCTCCTAAAACTGTTGCTGATGGCCTTAGAACCTTAGGTATTTCAGAGAGAGCATTTAATTATTTACAAAAATTGGACGATTTTTTTCTAGCAGAAGAGAATTTAATATATTATTGGACAACGTGGTTAACTCATTTATTAAAAATTGCTTGTGAGCCATCTTGTGCTTTGAATATGATAGGGGTAGTAAACTGGTTAAAGCAACAACCATCAAAGAAGAGGGTGTTAGTAATTATTTCAGGTGGAAATATTGATCCTAGTCTTTATCAAGAGCTTTGGAAAAGAGCTGATCTATTAAAATTGCCAAATCTTGATATTATAGCTAAGCCGATTGAGTTAATTGCATAGCGAAGGTTATTGCATCTAAGAAATCATCAAATCGTTTAATAACTTTTCTTAAGTTACGTTTAAAATTTGCCCAGAATTTCTCTATAGGGTTTAAATCAGGAGAGTA
>JAJIYR010000064.1 GCA_020881085.1 Rickettsia endosymbiont of Bryobia graminum
TAAATTGGAGAAACTTAAAATCAAAACTAAGCTTAATCATTTTGCTATAAAGTATAAGTTATTGGTAAAAGCTAATCAATCTGCTTTTAAGGAATTACATAATATGAATGCTATTACAGCTTAGTGCGTAACATGAGTAAAATACTTTGGAGGAAGAGCTTTAATGCCTTGCTTATTAGAGTTGCCAAGGGTTCCAACTATAGGAAACGCAAGTATAATAATAAAGAGAATAGTTATTTTATTTAATGGCAATTTATATCTCATGATATTACCTATAGTTTATAGTAAGTATGTTATTATGATAAGCCTATTCAGGATAAATTAATATATTTTTTTGATATATAAAAAAACATTCTTGCAGCTTTAAATGAAAAATACTAGACTTGCCTAGATATATTAGGGAGGATTTAGATATGTATCCAATAGTAAGATTGAGAAGAAATAGGAAAGCTCTGTGGTTAAGAGAATTGGTAGCTGAGAACAGCTTGAGAGCTAGCGATTTAGTATTAGCATTATTTGTAGTAGAGGGTGAAAATCAACGACAGGAAATAAAATCTATGCCTGGTATCTATAGATTATCTATAGATCAAGTAGTACTTACTGCTAAGCAAGCTTCTGAAAATAGCATCAAAGCTATAGCGTTATTTCCTTGTATTGATCAGGATTTAAAAAGTGATAATGCTGATGAGGCGTATAATCTTGACAACTTAATGTGCAGAACTATCAGAACAATAAAGCGCGCTAATATAGATATTGGTATAATATGTGACGTAGCATTAGATCCTTATACTTCTCATGGACATGATGGTATTTTATATAATGGTGACGTAGATAATGATAAAACGGTTGAAGCATTAAGTAATCAGGCATTAGTTTTAGCAAAGGCTGGAGCTGATATTGTTGCGCCATCGGATATGATGGACGGAAGGATTTTAGCAATTCGTGAAATATTAGATTCGCAAGGTTTTATTAATGTGAATATCTTATCTTATGCAGCAAAATATGCCTCAAGTTTTTATTCTCCTTTTCGAGATGCTCTAAATAATAATAAAAAAAACTATTTAAATAAAGCAACATATCAAATGGATGTTCGTAATTCTAGAGAAGCATTGTTAGAAATAGAGCATGACATTGCTGAAGGAGCGGATATGATAATGATTAAGCCAGGTTTAATGTTTTTGGATATTATTCGTGAGGCATCTAATAATTTTAATACTAATATATTTGCTTATCAAGTTAGTGGTGAATACGCCATGTTAAAATTTGCAGCTCAAGCTGGAGCTTTGGATTGGGAAGCTTCCTTAATTGAATCATTGATGTGTTTTAAACGTGCTGGAGCAAGTGTAATTGTTACGTATGCAGCTCTAGAGGCTGCTAAAATTTTAAATCAACAGATCTAAGTTCTATAAATATTTTAGTGAATTTTATATTTTGAATTATTTTTTAGTAAGAATTAATAAGATTTTTTAGAGTAATAATGGTTTCTATTTTAAAAAACTTGTAATTTGAGCAAAAAGAAACAAAATTAATTTAACTAGAAATATTCATAGAACTTAAATTAGTAAATATCAATTTTTCTTTTGCTAGGAATTTATATCAAATAGCATATAATGTTGTTTGATATAAAGAGTAATTAGGTAATTAATCAAAATGAAAGAAAAAAACCATTCTAATATCGCAATAAAAGTAATTATAACGTTGGGATTAGTAGTAGCTGTAACTTCTTTATACTTATTATTATCCATTGAAGTTCCGCCAAAGCCCCTTGTAGGTCAAGGAGAAGTATATAAGGATGATGTTCAAATTGGAGGGGATCTTCAGTTAATTGATCAAAATGGTAAAGTTTTTACTAATGATAATTTGAAAGGAAAATTGACTTTAATTTATTTTGGTTTTACTTATTGCCCTGATATTTGTCCTACTTCATTACAAAAAATATTAGAAGTTTATAATACTCTACGAAAATATAATATTAATATTCAGTTTGTATTTATAACAATAGACCCAGAACGTGATACTCCAAGTATTCTTAAGGAATACTTAAAGCATTATAATCCTCATTTTATTGGTCTTACTGGTAGTGAAAAGCAAATTAAAGATGTTGCTGATAAATTTAAAGTATATTACGCAAAAGTAGATAATGAAAGTCATGATTATATGATGGATCATTCTTCTTTTGTTTATTTGATGAACCAAGATGGAAAATATATTAAGCATTTTTATTTTAATTCTGGTCCACAAGATATTATAGATTACGTTAGATTAATGCCGTAAGAAAATGTTATATATATTAAGTTCCTATTTATTTGCATTTATTCTTCTTATTAGTTTATTAATAAAAAGCTTTTGGGATTATAATAAAATTAGGTCTAATGCAAAAGAAAGCAAAAAATAGGTTAAAGATTCTATTATTTTGCCTATTATGCTCTAGTATAGGCATTTATATTATTCTATATAATCTTAAAGATAATATTGCTTTTTTTTATCCTCCATCAAAAATTAATGAAGTAAAATTAGGTCAGGAATTTAGAATAGGAGGATTAGTAAAGATAGGATCAATACAAAAAATCTCAGCAGATAAAGTTGAGTTTATTATCACTGATCATATTCGAGAGCAGAAAATATTTTATCAAGGTGTATTACCTGCCTTATTTCGTGAGAGTCAAGGAATAGTAGCAGTAGGAAAGATCTCGGATAATATTTTTATTGCTAAAGAATTATTAACTAAACATGATGAGAATTACTCTCCTGTAAAAATTGATTGATTTGTATAATATTACTTATCTAAGTCTTGATTAATCATTCTTTCCATAATCTTTTTTGCTATATTGCTTGCAGTAATGCCAAAGTAAGAATATAGGTCATTTGCTGGAGCGGAGGCTCCAAATTGATCCATGCCAAAAAACATGCCATCTTTATCTATAATTCGGTGCCAGCCAAAGCTACTTGCTGCTTCTATGGCCACTTTTAACTTATTATTAGATAAGAGACTTTGAATATATCGAGGATCTTGTTGGAAAAATAATTCAAAAGATAATATAGAAACTACTTTGACTTTCAAATTATAATTATTAAGAATTTCTTTAGTCTGTAAAGCTATTGATACTTCGGATCCACTTGCAAATATAGTAATATCGCTATTTTTATCTTCAGTTACTATATAACCACCTTTTTTTTGATCACCCTCTTTAGTGATTTGGGGTAAGTTTTGTCTAGTTAAGGCAATGGTGGTAGGGATTCGTTTATTTGCTAAGGCTGTTTTCCATGCTTGCTTTGTTTCAATATAATCAGCAGGACGTATTAGATTCATATTAGGTAAAGCTCGTAGGCTTGCTAGATGTTCAATAGGTTGATGAGTAGGTCCATCTTCTCCAAGACCAATTGAGTCATGGGTTAATATATAAATAACTTGTTGTTGCATTAGAGCAGATAGTCGTATTGCTGGTTTCATATAATCAGAAAATACCAAGAAAGTAGCTCCTACTGGTAAAAATCCTGATAAAGCTAATCCATTCATTATAGCAGCCATAGCATGCTCTCTGACACCGTAATGAATATAATTACCACTAAAATCATCCTTAGTAATAATTTTGCTAACACTATTTTTTATATTATTAGAGGGGGCAAGATCTGCTGAACCAAAAATAATTTTATCAGATTGTTTTGCTAATATTTCTATAATTTTACCAGAAGAGGTTCTAGTAGCTTCATCTTTAGTAGTTATTGGTATATGATCTAAAAATTCTGAATTAATATCAACTTTATTTAAGTAATTTTTTTGCTCTATACTTAAATTATTAAATTCATTATTCCAGTTATCGTAATCTTCTCTGTTTCTAAGCCAAGCATCTGACCATATATTTTTTAAATCATCGGGAATATAAAATTCTTCATCTTTAAAGCCTAGATGTTCTTTGAGGAGTTTAATTTCTTCTTTGCCTAGTGGTGAGCCATGAGCGCTAGCAGAATTTACTTTATTAGCGCAGCCTTTAGCAATTAAAGTGCGGCAAGAAATAAAATATGGTTTATCTGAGTTTTGAGCATTAGCTAGAGCTCTGGCTATTTGCTCAAAATTATGACCATCTATAGTTTCAATATTCCAGCCAAGAGCTTGAAATTTAAGTAAATGTTCCTCTGATACTGCTAAATTTGTTGGACCATCAATTGATATTTTATTATCATCAAATAAGACTACTAAGTTATTGAGGGATAAATGTCCAGCAATAGAGGCTGCTTCATAACTTATACCTTCCATTAAGCAACCATCTCCAACTATGCAATAAACCTTATTATTACTAATAGATTTTCCTAATTTTTGCTGATATTTCTTTTGGGCAATAGCCATTCCTACTGAATTAGCAAATCCTTGACCAAGAGGGCCTGTAGTAGTTTCAATAGCCTCATATGCCCCATATTCTGGATGCCCTGGTGTTTTTGAATGAAGACTACGAAATTGCTTTAGATCTTCTAGGTAGAAATCCTTATAATTTGCAAGATAATAGAAACTATATAGTAACATAGATCCGTGACCTGCAGATAGAACCAAGCGATCACGATTAAACCAAGTTGGGTTAGTTGGATTAAATTTTAGAAAATCAAACGCCAAAATTGTCATAACATCTGCCATACCAAGAACCATTCCAGGATGGCCTGATTTAGCTTTTTCTATTGCATCGCTTGCTAAGATTCTTATGCAATTGCTTAATTTTAAATATTCTTGTAAGTTTTTTAACATTTGATTTTTATAATTTTATTATGAACGCTCTACGGGGCAAGCCCCGTGGTATCTGTGTCGAGCTAAAGGTCGAGTACAAGCTGCGCTTGCCCCATATCTTCCTGCCCCTGATGTTCTATATACCGTTTGATTACATGCTCATTGATTCCAACAGTCGAGACGAAACATCCATCTGACCAAATCCACTCACTTCCCCAATAAGCTCTCATCATATCTTCAAACTTCCCTTTTAATAATTCACTCGTTATAGATTTTATTGTCCTCACCAAATCGCTAACTTTTACCTTTGGTGGTATTGACAGATGCCTATGAATGTTGTCTGTAGCATGATTTATCGTCAATAATTTCACCGCAGGTATATTTTGCGATACCTGCTTCAGAATTTCTTGAAAAGATCCAAAGCTACCATCATTAAATATTTTTCGTCTGAATTTACTAACCAGCACCCAAAGGTATTCACATTGGCAAGCACAGTCACCTTGTTTCCTAGTCGGCATGCGTCACCATAACAGAAAGAGATGGGGAGCGCTACATCCACGGGGCAAGCCCCGTGGTTTTTACGCGTGTATAAAAAAAGTAATGTCAGGTTATCAATATATTTATCCACCGGAAACAGTTTGTCGGATGGAATTTTTGTTAAAATCGGCACCAGAACTAATAGCA
>JAJIYR010000065.1 GCA_020881085.1 Rickettsia endosymbiont of Bryobia graminum
TACTCTCCTGATTTAAACCCTATAGAGAAATTCTGGGCAAATTTTAAACGTAACTTAAGAAAAGTTATTAAACGATTTGATGATTTCTTAGATGCAATAACCTTCGCTATGCAATTAACTCAATCGGCTTAGCTATAATATAACCTATCCTAGAAATTTACACACTTAGTGCAACAGCACCATTTTTCAATTTTCTCATGTTCTTCTGATAAGATTCCCTTAGGTTTTTTCTTACCATCTCTATTTATAAAAGCATCATTTTCAGCCTTTGTAAAACTATCTCTTAAAGACTCTATTAACCAATTATCTATATTAATCGCTGCGTCATCTATTAATGTCTGACTGGCTTTAGGTTGAGCATAAAGTTCATGAACAAAAATTCTTTTTTGTCTTAATTTTGCAGTATCAGTTTCTAGTCTTTCGTCTATATCACCCCCACCCAACCAATGGAAAATTTACTATCCTCTATTACTATATCAAGAGAATTACTAGAAATCACTTCTGTTGACGCCAGTTGTCGTATGGGAGATTTAGCTTTAATCTGAGTGATTATAGTATTATACAAAGCTGGAACTAATAATACTCCGCCCTCTTCATTACCACCATGCAAAGATTTTTCTGTCAACCCATTTTGATTACCTTTACGAATATAATCACTAAATGACTTTTTATACTCTATATCCTGCATTGCTTCTATGTTAGGTCTAGCTAAAAAATTTTCTAAATTATCAATCCTGTTATTTAATTTATTAATTACAGAACTATTTTCTTTAGTTACTAATTGTTGATTCATATTATTATTCCTTTCTATTAGCTGTTTCTGAATTTGGATAATTTTTGCCTGATTATTAGCTAGAAAAGTTACAACACTTACTTCTATTAACTCTGCTTCAGTGATAACTCTTTGATTTAAATTATTGTAATTTGCAATTTTTATATTAAAACCAATGGAAAGACCATCGATCGCCCCTTGGCGTATCAGTTCTATAATTTCTACTCCAGTAGAAATTTTATTATTAATTACTGCTTCAATTTTAAGCCCAAAATCATCTTCTGTTAATGATTTTATAATTCCTATTGGCTTAAGACTATCATGTTGCCAAAGTAATTTTACCTTTGAGTTTATTTTAGTAGCTGAAGCAAAGGCCCCTTTAATTATAAGATCATTTTGCTGATCAATAATATTATAAACGCTAGCATAGCCTAAGATACATACGCCATTCTCATTATTAGATTTTATAGTCAAGCTTTGACTCATCTGGCTATAATGTAATTCCTTACTATTCATATTAACCTTATAATTGCAACAATAAGATTAATATATACCTTGAATTATCAGCACTAAGTATTTTTTATAAAGATACTTATTTTTTTACTTGTACATTTTAATTAATAACTATTAAAAATATCTCTTTTAATTGTAAATTATTTATAATCTAATAATCTAGGTTATTAGATAGAGATTATTATGAATACAGGGAACAGCACGAAGCAAAAAATAAATTTAGTAATATCGTGTTGATATAGCAATAAAAAATACACCTCCATGCATTACTAAAAAAGCCAAAGATGTAATATAATGATAGAGAAAATTAAAAATCTTACAGGTAGTGAATTAATCAAATCATATATCTCTGATATCCCTACTCTACCGGGAATATATAAGATGCTAGGGCATGATAAAAAAATTATATATGTTGGTAAGGCAAAAAATCTCAAAAAACGCCTTACTAATTATATCAAGTCAGATCTTGATACTAAAACTCTTAGAATGATTTTCTTAACTCATTACCTGGAGTATAGTATTACCAATTCTGAAGTTGAAGCTTTATTACTTGAGGCTCAACTAGTCAAAAAATTCCAACCCAAATTTAATATATTACTTAAGGATGATAAATCATTTCCTTATATAAAATTAACTCTTGATGCTGATTACCCTCAGTTAATTAAATATCGTGGAAAACATCTCTCAGATGGAAAATTTTTTGGTCCCTTTGTCTCTACAGGACAAGTGGATAGCACCCTAAAAGAACTACAAAAAATATTTAAATTACGTTCTTGTACCGATAATTATTTTAATAGCCGCAGGCGTCCCTGCCTACAATATCAAATTGGCAGGTGTTCTGCTCCTTGTGTAGGAAAAATTAGTAAAGAAGATTATTATGAACTTGCTCTGCAAGTAGAAAAATTTTTTAATGGTCAAACTGTAGAACTTCAGGAAAATTTATCTAAAAAAATGGAGGTATTAAGTAAGCAATTACGTTTTGAAGAAGCAGGAGAAATTAGAGATCGGATAAAAGCCTTAAGTTATATTCAATTAAAATCAAATCTACCTAATAATATTGTAAAAAATACTGACGTAATAGCTATTGCTGAGAAAAATAATTATTACTCTGTTCAGTTATTTGTTTATAGGGCAGGACAATTTTGCGGCAATATAGCCTATTTTCCAGTCCATACAGAAAAAGATAGTATATTAGAGGTTCTAACTCAATTTATTAATCAGTTCTATCAATCAGGACAAGTTCCTGATGAAATACTTATTAACTACCCAATTATTGATTTGCCACTAGTAACTAAAGCTCTTAAACAAATTAGCGGTAATAATAAAGTAACTATATTACAACCTTCTCGTGGCGATAAAGTAAAATTAGTAGAGAATGCTGCACTTAATAGCCGCTTAACTCTAGACCAACATATAAAGCAATTTGCTAAAAATCAACTAATTTTTGAAGAATTACAGAATTTATTCCATTTATCACAACTACCAACAAGGATAGAAGTATATGATAATAGCCATATTATGGGTAATTTTGCTGTTGGCGCTATGATTGTTGCAGGTAGCTCCGGCCTAAATAAAAAAGAGTATCGTATTTTTAACTTACAAATTGATGAAGGGGATGATTATGAAATGCTGAGAAAAGTTTTGATTCGAAGATTAACCAGATTAAAAAATGAACCTAATAAAACCCCCTCTTTGATGATAATTGATGGAGGAAAAGGACATTTATCAATTGTTCAGAAAATAATGAAAGTATTTTCTTTGAACATTCCTTTTGTTTGTATGTCAAAAGGACCAGACAGGAATGGTGGTCTGGAGCAGTTCCATATGACAGAAAGAGAAACCTTTACTCTAGATAAAAATCTACCAATTATGAAATATCTACAAATCTTACGTGACGAGGCTCATAATTTTGCTATAAAAAACCACAGGTTAAGGCGTTCTAAAGCAATAAAATTCTCAAGTTTAGATGATATAGATTCCATTGGTGCAGCTCGTAAAAAAGCCCTACTTCATTATTTCGGCTCATATAAAGCCATATGTGATGCAAGCATAGATGAACTAGCTAAAGTTCAGGGGATTAGCAAAAACCTTGCAACAACTATTTATAATTCATTGCGTAATTAAAGGTAATCAAGATATTATAGCCAAATCATATAATAGTAAGAATCGGCTATGACGTTTTAAACTAATACCTTACCATATTGCCTTTTATACTAAATTAGCTCTACTATATTTTGAGAATTCCACCCAACTAAAAACATATCTATTTCCTACTTATTCTTAATATTAATAATAGAATTAATAATATCTTCTCTAAAATAAGAAACATCTAATTGATTAGCAATATTATTCATATCAATTTTAGCCCTTATCTCATTAGGAATTCTAATGCTTACATTACTTAATATAGCAAAATAAAAATCTTTAGAAGGTATATATCCTACTTCGCAACGTTCACCGAACCCCTTACTACCACCAGGATGATGTATCATAAGATCTCTATTATTTAACTCTGCAATAAAAATACCATACCCTGTATATGTTTTATGTAATTTTTGATTAAGCTTAAATATAACGTCATTTATATTACTAAAATTATTTAAAACTGCAGCTCCATTAGATTTTCCATCCTTTAAGTGGACTAAATAATGCTTTGTTGTCATAAGTTTATATGATTTTTCTGACAATATTTTTCTTTCATGTAAAGCCTTATAGAATTTTATCAAATCAAAACTATTCGATACTACTCCACCATCTGCGTATGGTATTAGAGGAAATTCTGTTTGAACTAAGGTAAATATAGGTTTACCTCCATTATTTGGCTGTACATAATAACGTAACGGATAGTTTGATGTATTAGAGTTTTTTTGCATTTCCTTGGCTTCTTCAAAACTAGCCAAATATGTTGATTTCATTTTTAGTGGAGTAAAAAATTCATCTTGTAGAAATTTTCCTAAATCCTTTTTACTTACCTTTTCAATAATCATTCCAAGAATAATAAAATTACTATTGCTATAATTATATCTTCTACCAATATCTAGCTCTCTAGCATTTGATGAAACAAATTTTAATATTCTTTTATTAATTGCTTTTTGGGTCATAGTTAAATCAGTTTTAACATGACCAAGATATTCAGGTAAATCACTTGTATGGGTTAACAAGTTATGAATTGAAATGTCATAAGCAAAATCAGGGATAAGTCCATCACGCCAATATTCTTTATCTATATATTTAACAATCTTATCATTAACATTAAGTAACCCTTTATCTTGTAATCTTAATATAGCCGTTGCTATGATAGGTTTCGTAGATGAAGCTATTGGCATTGCTTGATTAGCTCTTAGCTGTTCACCATATGACGAAAATACACCCTTTGCTCCAATTACTAAATTAGCCTTGCTATCAGCAAAAATAAAAGTTGCATTTAAAAAACGATTTGATAAATAATCTTTTGCTGTCTTTTCTACTACTTCCTGTAAGTTATTGGCAAAACCTATAGAACTGTACAATAGTATAAACAAGAATGTATAAAACTTCATTATAATATATTATTCTTTTTTTATTGATGGAGATATATTAATATTTAATTCCTTTAACGCCCTTGGTTCAACGTAATTAGGAGCTTTCATTAATAAATCCTCAGCCTGTTGATTTAGTGGAAAAGCAATAATTTCTCTAATATTACTTGAATCAGTAAGTAACATTACTATCCTATCAATACCTGGAGCTATACCTCCGTGAGGCGGGGCACCAAATTTCAAGGCTCTGATCATCCCTCCAAACTTACTATCAACATCTTCTGTACTATATCCCGCTATATCAAAAGCTTTATACATTATCTCAGGTTTATGATTTCTAATTGCACCACTAGATAACTCTACTCCATTACAAACAATATCATATTGATAAGCTTTAATTGATAATAGTTCATCTACCGTCTTTGAAGATTTTAATACTTCCATACCACCTTGTGGCATAGAAAACGGATTATGACTAAAATCTATCTTTCCTGTTTCTTCATTCAATTCATAAAATGGGAAATCCGTAATCCAGCAAAATTCAAAACAATCTTTTGCTATTAACTGTAAATCTTTACCTAACTTTGTTCTTAATTTACCTGCAAATTTTGCTGCTATATTAATTTTATCACTAGCAAAGAAAACTGCATCGCCATTTTGTAAATTTGCTAATGATTTTAAATTTTCTAGTTGCTGTGGAGTTAGAAACTTAACAATAGGTCCTTTAGCGCTACCATCTTCAAAAAATTGTATATATCCTAACCCCTTTGCCCCTTCTAAAATAGCGAATTCTGTCATTTTATCAAAAAAACTTCTTGGTAAACTTGCAGCTTTGGGTGCAGGAATAGCTCTTACAACAGAACCATTTTTAATGTTTTCTTTAAAAATAGCAAAATTAGAATCTTTAAATAATTCTGTAGCATCAGAAATAATGATAGGATTTCTTAAATCTGGTTTATCTGAACCATATTTTAACATTGATTCATCATAAGGAATTCTAACAAATGGTTTTGATATTTTTTTATTAGAAAACTTAGTAAATATTTCGTACATTATTGGCTCAATAGTATTAAATATGTCTTCTTGTGTAACAAAAGGCATTTCAATATCTAACTGATAAAATTCTCCGGGAGACCTATCTGCCCTAGCGTCCTCATCTCTAAAACACGGCGCTATCTGGAAATATCGATCAAAACCTGATACCATCAGTAGTTGCTTAAATTGCTGAGGAGCTTGCGGTAAAGCATAAAACTTACCAGGATGTAGTCTACTTGGCACTAAGAAATCTCTAGCCCCTTCCGGTGAACTTGCTGTTAATATAGGAGTTTGAAATTCAGTAAAACCACTATCAGTCATTAAATGGCGTATATGAGTAATAATTTGTGATCTTAAAATAATATTATTATGAAGTTTTTCTCTTCTAAGGTCTAAAAAACGATATTTTAATCTAGTTTCTTCTGGAGTTTCCTGATCAGAATTAACTAAAAAAGGTAGGGGGGCAGCATTTGACTCTATGATAAATTTATCTACTAATATTTCAATTTTGCCAGTAGCCAAAGAATCATTTGTTGTACCAGCAGTCCTTGCTACTACTTTACCAGTAATAGTTATTACTGATTCATATCTTAAGCGGCTTGCTTCATCCATTAAACGCAAATTTTGATCAGTGAATAATAATTGGGTTATGCCAAAATGATCTCTAAGATCAATAAATACTAAGTTTCCATGATCCCTTCTTCTGTTTACCCAACCAGATAATTTTACAATCTCTTCAACATTCTCTAACCGCAACTCATTACAATTATGCGTTCTATACTTATGCATTTTATTTTAAAATAATTAATTTTTATTGAATAATAGATATATAAAAAATATCTACATTACGCAATAGACATCTTATAAAAGTTTTGTAATATTATATGAATTGCTAGGGAGCAAAAAGAGCCCATGGCAATTTTATAAGGTCTGAAACACCTACTAATTACATACCATTAGTTATACTCTTGCTAGTTTCACGTTTTTTAACATTAGGGGTTTTAGTTGGTGGACTAATTTCAACGCCCTTCGGTTTTGAAAACATTATTTTCTCAACCACTACCGGCTGAGAGCCGGTAGGTTGATGGTAGGCACTAGAAGTGCCGTAGAGTTTAAGCTAAAGCTTATTTCAATCTAATGGTAGAAATAGAAGTTGGTTTATTAGCTTCTGTATGGTTATTTATATACTCATTAATTACTTCATTTGTAATATGACCACTTGTTGTACTAATATAACCTCTTCCCCAAAGATGCTTCCCCCTATATCGTTTCTTTCAGTTTGGAAAATTTTGTTGTATTCTATGTGAAGTTCTTCTTTTCGCTATTTTTACAAATGCACTTACTGCTATATTAGGAGTTATCGATACTAAAATATGTAAATGATCAG
>JAJIYR010000066.1 GCA_020881085.1 Rickettsia endosymbiont of Bryobia graminum
TGAACAATTTTCAGAAGCAATAAACAAATTTTTCAGCAACATCGGCAATTATAAAGATAGGTTACGTACCTTAATAAACGATAATTTCCAAACCTATTACCGTTAACCATTTCTCCAACTCTTCAAGTTAATTCAGTATATTATAAATAATGTATAAATTTTTTAGGTAAAAAATTATAAAAGTCTTGAATGTATTTGGTAGCGAGGGAGGGACTTGAACCCCCGACCTGTGGATTATGATTCCAACGCTCTAACCAGCTGAGCTACCCCGCCATTAAGTTGTAGTATAAAGATATAAAGAGAGGACTATTATTAATAGTCCTACCCCAAATAAGATATAATTAACGTTTAGAGAATTGAGTACTCTTACGGGCTTTATGCTTACCGAATTTTTTACGTTCAACAGATCTTGAATCTCTTGTTAAAAAACCACCTTTATGTAAAGTATCGTGAAGTTCTGGATCCATCTTATCAAGAGCTCTAGCTATTCCTAAAATTATAGCTCCTACTTGTCCTGATTTTCCACCCCCTCTAACAGTACAAATAACATTATATTGCTCAGAAGTTTTTGTAGCAACAAAGGGCTTTAATAAAGATTTTGAAAGAGCTTCACTACTAAAATACTTATCTACACTCATTTTATTAACAGTGGTTATACCTTGTCCACTTTCTATCCATACTCTAGCAACAGCACTTTTTCTTCTACCAGTACCATAAGTTCTAATAGTATTATTTTTTATTACTTTACTTGGTGCAGCAATTTCGCTTTTAGCTTTTTCGCTTTGAATCTTTAACTTTGTCATAATTCACTATTTTTTATTTTTAATGTTCTTGCTTGCAAAATCATATAATTCTGGTTGCTGAGCTTGATGAGGATGTTCATCTCCTGCATAAATATATAGATTTCCCATTTGCTTTGCGCCTAAAACATTTCTAGTAATCATTCTTTTTACAGCAAGTTTTACAACACGTTCTGGATGCTTACCAGATAATATTTTTCCGGCTGTAGTATCTTTTATCCCACCTGGAAAACCAGTATGGCGATAATATATCTTACCATCTTTAAGCGCAGATTTATTTCCTGTTAAATAAATATGTTTAGCATTAGTTATTATTACACAATCCCCACAATCTAAATGAGGAGTGAAAGTAGGTTTATGTTTCCCACGTAAGATTTTTGCTACTTCACTGGCAAGTCTACCTAATACCAAATCTTGAGCATTTATGATCCACCATTTTTTCTTAATTTCTGATGGTTTTGCGGAATAAGTTTTCACGTTCAATATCTTTATTAATTACAATTTTTGATTAAAGAAGCATCTTATAAATATTAGTGAACCTATAATCTAATTATGCTAATTTATTAGACTATACTTAATAGCATTATACCCAGTAACTTGTCAAGATAAATGTAAAATTATGTTTGATAGTTAACTTTGGTAAAAAAATTTGCTGATTAGTATAGTTACCTTATGAATTACTGATTCATAAGAATAATTTTTCTATCAGTAACAAAATACATTAAATTACTATTAATATTCCCATAAAATTCAATATTTTTAGTAATTTTAATAATTTGTGGCTGCTGATTTAAACTGTCATGACTATTTGATAGGAAACTATATAATTCACCTTTATTAGATATTATATTTAAACTCCAGCCATTATTATTTTTAGCGATTATTGGAGCTAAAAATGAAGAAGCCTTTGTTTTTTTTGCATTTGAAGCATTTAAATCTTGAGCAAACTTAATTTTTCCTGAGGAAGTACTCAATGCTGCTACTTGACCAGCATTATTTGTTACAAATAAATTGTTGCCTGATAATGACATTGATTGTATATCTTCGGCTTTGATTTGCCATGCTATTTTGCCATCTACCATATTTATTTTCATTATTTTGCCGTCACTGTTAGCTAAATATATATAATGATCATGGATTATAGGTTTACATAACATAGCAGTAGTTTCAAAATTTGGTAATCCAATTTCTTGTGGGCTATCTGCCGTATCAATCCCCCATACAACTTGCCCCTTACGATCTAAAGCAATAATCTGTCCAGAGCTATAATTTGCTAGTATATGACCGTTATATACTATTGGATCAGCATGATAACTGGATAATAATGTTTCTGGCATACCTTCATGTTGCCAAATAAAATCTAGTTTATCAATATTAACTGCTAATATCTGATTACTCACAGTCTGTATCACAATATTATGACTATCAATTAATACAGGTTTTGTTCTAATAATATCAGGAAGTTCTTTTCTAATTATTTCATGACCAGATTTACTATCCAAGATTACTAGGAATCTTGAGCCATGTGTTACGTATAATTTTTCATTATGATATAGGATTCCACCACCTACATAATGGTCATCTGATTTATTACCAATATTATATGACCAAATAATAGTTTTAGTATTATTTGAAAAAGCACTAACATTTCCTTTAATATCAATTGTATAAATGATATCATTATAAAATACAGGTTCAGATATAATTTGGTTTTTAGCAATAGTATATTCTTTACCATTAAGCATAGAGGGGTTAAAGTTATTTATAGCAGAATCTATTTTAAGAGATTCATTAGTTTCGACTAATAATTTAGGAGTTAATTCCGTAATATTCTTAGATTTCTTGGATACAAGATCACATGAAGCTAAAAGAAAAGGTAATGTAAAAATAACAAAAAGTTGTTTTCTCATAAGTTAATGCTTTGTTGAAGTTATTATAGTTTAAAGCCAATTGATATCAATTGGCACATTGTTATTTGCCTATTAGATATAGGCTTTGTTTCTTACTCCTAGTTTCAAATTTATCTAAACTAAACTAGGATTTTTTAAATATTTATATATTTGAAAGTAAGGCTTTAGCTTGCTCCTTTACTATTGAGCTAATATTCTCTAGAGTAATTAAATTATTAAGAATCTTTGACGCTAAATCTTTTGAACCTGTTTTAATATACCACATTCCCCTTATAAGGTTTGCTGTACCATAGAAAGGTTTATTTTCATTATCAAAATAATTTAAGAATTCTTCTATCTCTTTAACATTTATATTAGATAAATCTGATTTGTCTATAGTTAAGGTTAACCAAACCAAACGGGCGTAAGAAGTTGTTAATTCACTATAATTTTTATTAGCAATCATTGCTTTTAATAATTCAGTAGCTTTTGAAATATTATTTTGTTTTATTTCAATACTAAATTGTTCTATAGAAGCTAATTCCCCAATTCTGTTATTACTACTTTCAACTAAATTCTCTAAAGACTTAATAGTTAAATCTTTATCGTCATTTATTAGAGCAATGGATTTTACTAATATATCTCCAGTTTGTTGATTATTCCTTACCTTTTTATCTTCTTGCCAGTTGTATATCAGCATTAGTAATATAGTGATTATTGTTGATATAATTGCTATAGGCAAAAATTTCTTAAAATAATATAGTTTTTTT
Source organism: Rickettsia endosymbiont of Bryobia graminum (assembly GCA_020881085.1). GTDB lineage: Bacteria > Pseudomonadota > Alphaproteobacteria > Rickettsiales > Rickettsiaceae > Tisiphia. The sequence continues at coordinate 3,460 of JAJIYR010000066.1, forward strand.
GCTTCATTTTCATCATTTAAAACCTCATCTAGAATATCAGTCATTTTTTACCTTGTTTATTACAGCCATATTTAATTTCAGCATCCGCAGCTCTCTTTTTAGATGCACTTGCTCTATTAGGAAACTCTGTTTCTAGCTTACTAAGAATTGAGCATGCTTCTTTGTTTTTCTTAAGCTCTCCAAGAGATAAAGCTGATTTAAGTAATGAATCGGAAGCTTTATCTCCTTTAGGTGATTGCTTATAACCTTTTAAGTAATTTATAGCAGCTTTGTCGAACATTTTATTTTGATAGAAAATATCTCCGTACCAGAAATAAGCATTACTAACTAAAGGGCTATTAGGATATTTTTTAAGAAATTCTGCAAATTTTTCTTCAGCATCAGATAAGTTTTTATCTTTCAGGGATGCTAAAGCCAGATCGTATAGATGTTTATCAGTTGTTACATTTTTATTAGAAGTAGCAGGGTTTTTATTTGCTACTTCATCAATGACACCAAATATATCTGGGTCATTTGAATTATTATCAGCTTTTTTGACTGCTCCTGGTTTATTGTTGATAGTAAATTCCTCTTGTACCGCTGAATTGACAACTTTTTCTAACTTTGCAATATTATGCTCGGCTATTTCAATTCTATTTAAAAGTTGTTGATTCGCCTTCTCTAGATGTTCTAGCCTATCATCATTATCAGCTAAGGCAAGTTGTATAGGTTTACTACGTATTTGTTCTTCAGCTAAAGCTTGGAACGAAAAAATAAGAGATAATAAGATATATATAGTTCTCATAAATTAATTTTATAAAGATTTTTTTTAAATCACTTAAGTATACTGTAAAAATTATAGTAATCTACAAATTAACACTATATGGATGAATTTTTATCATAAGGAAAACTAATAGTCACAGTTGTCCCATGCCCTAGTTTACTTTCAATAGAGAATTTTCCTGACATTAATTCCACTAATTTTCGAGTAAGAGGTAATCCAAGACCAGTTCCTTCATATTTTCTAGTATCTGCACTATCAATTTGACCAAAGGTTGATAATATTTTTGGAATATCTTTTTCATCTATCCCTATGCCAGTATCTATAACTTGTATATAGATTAAACCTTCTAATTCGTGTTTCTTTGCTATAATTGTTACTGAACCTAATTCTTTTGTGAACTTTACAGCATTGGATAATAGGTTTAAAAGTACTTGTTTAAGTCTTTTAGGGTCAGCATTCAAAACAATATGATCTTTTGGTAATTTCTCAATTAAATTTACTTTTGCTTTATCTGCTCTTGGTTTTACCAACCTTAGGCTTGAAGTAATTAATTTATTTAAATCCATTTCTATCGGTACTACCGTTAATTTATTAGCAGATGCTTTTGATAAATCTAATATATCATTAATTATACCAAGTAAATGTTTACCCGCATTATTAATATCCTTTATATAAGTTTCATGTTCTTTATTGTATCCGTCAGATATCATAATTTCTGAGAAGCCTATAATAGCATTCAAAGGAGTACGTAACTCATGACTAACATTAGCAAAAAATTTAGTATGAGCAGAACTTTCATTCCTTACTTTAATTACTGCTTCTTCTAGTTCCCTGTTAACTTCTAGTTGTTTGTCTATAATTTTTTGAGCATAACTTGCATTATTCATAACTATTGCTAATAAAATTACTAAGATAATAGCAAAAGTGAGTAATACTTTTTTTTCAAGGTTTAAGATATTTGACCACACTTTAGTGATGTCGGTATTAATTTCTAATACACCATCAACAGGATATTGGTATAGATTAAGATCTATTATTGGTATATAGCTTGTTATAAAAGATCTTCGTTCTGTTATATTTGAATCAGCATTTTGAAACAGAGCTTTGGGCATTAATACATGAGTAGTATAACCAGAAAAAGCTTTATTAAATGCTTGATCTGCGGGTAATCCTTTTAAAAAATAATTATCAATTTTACTAATAATTTTCTGATATAAATTATCATCAGGAAAATTTTTGCAGCTTGTTATTCTAACTGGCGAGCTAGTTATAATCTTATTTCCTTTTAAGTCATATAAAGAGATATTAGTATCAAGGTTTACAAAAGAATTGATAGTAGTACGAGCAAATTTAATAAAATCTGCATCTTGTAGTAAATTAATATAACCAAATTCATGTATTTTCTTTACAGCTTCTCTGTTTCTATTCCAAATATTCTTAGTGTAAATATCAGCTATTTTAAGGTTATCTTCTCCAACTTGTCTTAAAATCATTTCTTCAACAATAAAGTAACGATAAAAAATCATATTAACAATAATGTTAACAAATAAACCAATAAACGCTAGTCTAACGATGTATTTGTTTTGAATCATTAAATTTACACATGTGATAGTTTATTAATAAATGGGCCCCTTATTGTAGTATTTATGCCCTTGTTAAAATATGTCATGGCGAGCTACATTTATGTGGCATGATCATCTAGTTTTTACTTACATGTAATCTCAAACTTATTTCCGGATCTATAAGATGTTGAAATAAGCTGCACAAGACGTTATTACTATTTCTGAATCGTTATTACATAACTTCTTTAAGCAACAAGAGTAAACATGCTCACCTATATTATTTTACACCAGTTTCAGTATTTTTCTTAATTAAAATTAATCCAGTAATTAAATCATAAGCTCTAGCAAATTGATAATCCTTTTTATAGAGATCAACTGTTTGATCAAGTGTATCCTTTGGTTTCGCTTCTTTTATATTACTTGGTATATTGCTCCTATCGTTCTTATTTTCTTCTTTCTTATTATCTGGAATATCCTTTTTATTCTCATCATTTTTCAAATAATTTTTTAAGGAAGCCTCAGAAAATCTTTTTTCAGTGCTTTTTTCAGGATATTCCACATTTGCCATTTCTACAGTTATATCTGGCTCAATTCCTTCTGCCTGAATTGAGTGGTCATTAGGGGTGTAGTATTTAGCAGTTGTTAGTTTGATTGCAGCTCTAGGGCTAACTTGAATAAGACTTTGTACAGATCCTTTACCAAACGATTTTGTTCCAACGAGGATTGCTCTTTTATGATCTTTTAATGCTCCAGCTACAATTTCTGAGGCTGAGGCAGAGCCGCCATTAATTAGAATAACCATAGGTACAGTAGGGGCTTTATCTGTAAATCTATTACTAGTAAAGACAGAATTGCTATTCTTAGTCCTTCCTTTGGTACTCACAATTATACCAGAATCAATAAAATACTCACTCACAGCGACTGCCTGATCTAGCAACCCACCAGGGTTATTACGCAAGTCTAGTATAATACCATTGATAGCAGTTTTGCTTTCATTTTGTAGATTCTTCAATGATTTCTTTAATTCTGAAATTGTATGCTCATTAAAAGTTACTATTCTAATGTAAGCAATATTATTTTTTTCCAAATGAGATTTGATAGGTTTAATTGTTACCATTTCTCTAGTAAGCTCAATTTCTTTTGGTTTGGATTCGTCTTGCTTAATTACTAATAGTTTGACTTTTGTACCAGGTTCACCACGCATTTCCTTAACAGCTTTATTAAACCCTAAAACTGAAACAAAGTCATCGTTGACTTTTACTATGTAGTCTCCTGATTTTATTCCTGCTTTATACGCAGGTAAATCATCAATAGGTGAAATAACTTTTATATCTCCATTATCATAAGTTATTTCAACGCCGATTCCTCCGAATTCACCTTTAGTTTGATTTAAAAAATCTTCTAAATCTTCATCGGTAAAATAACCTGAGTGAGGGTCTAAAGAAGATAGCATTCCATCGATTCCAGCATCAGTCATTTTCTGCTTTGCAGGTTCTTGTACGTAGTTTTTAGAGATTCGATCAAAAACTTCTTGAAACTGCTTAAAATAAGCTGAATCAGGTAAGCTATTGGCACTATTGGCTGCTTCTTTTGCATATACTACATTAGAAATAATAAGCAAATATGCTAATATTATAGTGAAACGTAGAGACATAATACTCCTAAATGTCAAGATTATTTATAATTTTATCCATTTTATTTAAAGCTTCTTCATAGATAAACTGGAAGCGCTTTTCTGGTTTTTTACCCATAAGATTATCAACCATATTAGCAACATTATCAAAATCATCTATAGTAACTTTCAAAAGAGATCTATTTTTTGGATCCATTGTGGTTTCTTTTAATTGGGCTGGCATCATTTCGCCAAGCCCTTTGAATCTACCTACCTCAATTTTTGCTTTGCTATTTTTTGATAATTTATTGATTAATTCAGTCTTTTGCTGATCATTTGTTACATAATGAGTTTTATTGGATTGTGTTATACGATATAAAGGTGGTTTAGCAATATATAAATGACCTGAAGAAACTAGTTTTGGCATTCTCAAATAGAAAAATGTCATTAAAAGTGAAGCAATATGCGCTCCATCAACATCTGCATCAGTCATAATAATTATTTTTTCATATCGTAGATTTTCTTGTTGATAGTTTTTAAGGCTACCACAAGACAAAGCAATTTCTAAATCTTGAATTTCTTGATTATGAGTAATTTTTTCTAATGTTGCATTAGCGACATTTAATATTTTTCCACGGAGAGGTAGAATAGCTTGAGTTTCTCTATTTCTTGCTTGTTTTGCCGAACCACCAGCTGAATCTCCTTCAACTAAGAATAATTCTGTACCTTGAGGTGATGTCTTTGTACAATCAGCTAATTTACCAGGTAATCTTAATTTATGAACAGCAGTTTTACGGGCGATGGATTTTTCGTTACGTTTATTTATCCTAAATTCATAAATACTTATTATGTGATCAAGAAGTTGAGTTGCTGCTGATTTGTTACTACTTAACCAATGATCAAAATGATCTTTAATAATATTTTCTACAGTTTTATTAATTCCTTGTGAAACTAGTTTTTCTTTTGTTTGTCCTTGAAATATTGGATCTTTGATAAATACTGACAATACTATAGAGGATGTTTCAAGTATATCATCAATAGTAAGATTGGCAGTTTTTTTATTACCAATCATTTCACCATAAACTTTTAATCCACGCAATAATGCAGCACGTAGACCTTGTTCATGGGTCCCTCCAAGAGGAGTCGGAATAGTATTGCAATATGATTGAATAAAATGTGGTTTGTCATCGGTATTCCAAGCAATTGCCCACTCTACTTTAACATGATCATTCTCCCAGTCCACATTACCGCAGAAAATTTCCTCGCTAACTAAGTTAGCAGGGTTGGTTTTTGAGATTAGATAGTCTTTTAAACCGTTAGGAAAATGTATCAAAGATTTAGTAGGAGTATTATCTTTTGTTTCAATTTCGCAGTGCCATTCTATGGTTACTCCTCTATATAGATAGGCCTTTGATTTCGCTAATTCATATACTGTTTTCGGAATAAAATGGGATTTTTCTCCAAATATTTCTGGATCTGGGTGAAAATTTATTGAAGTACCTTTAAATTTTTTAGCAACTGGTTCAGATGTTAGCTCAGTTAATTTATGACCTTTGGAGTAAGATTGAGTAAATAATGATCCTTGCTTATAAACTTTAACTTCTAGGTGATCAGATAAAGCATTTACTACGGAAATACCAACCCCATGTAATCCTCCAGCTGTTTTATAGACGTTACCGCCAAATTTACCACCTGAGTGCAGTTGAGTTAAGATTACTTCTAGGGCTGATTTATCAGGGAATTTAGGATGATTATCAACTGGAATTCCTCTGCCGTTATCGGATATGGTTACGCTATTATTATTATGCATTTTTATGACAATTAAATTGGCAAATCCTGCAACTGCCTCATCCATGGAATTGTCCAGTAATTCTGAAATTAGATGATGCATAGCTTTTTCATCGGTCCCACCAATATACATACCTGGTCTTTTGCGTACAGGCTCTAGTCCTTCTAATACTTCAATATCTTTTGCGCTATAAGAATTATTAATAGCTGTGGGTTTGTTGTTATTGTTATAGCTAAACAGGTCAGACATATTTACAGTATTTCAGTGGGTTTGTAGTTAATAGGTTTTATGTATCGAACCTAATTAAAGATATGATATCCTATAGTATATTTGATACAAGCATTATCATATTTTATATTACATTTATTTAGAAAGATAAAGTAAAGCGAGTAAACATACAACTATTGCCTGAAACATTACCCTTAATGACATTAATTTTGAGCTAAATTTTTTGTCAAATTTTCCACCAATTGCCATAGAGACAAGACCTATAATTAATACTAGGGTAGTTATACTTAAAGCAATCAGGACATAGGTCATTTTAATTCTCCGATTTTTTATTAGCCTTCCTGCATAAATCAATCTAGTAGGTGAGTTTATTATTGAAACTCATTTATAACTTCTTACGTACTTTTGTGTATACTGGGGGCTTAGATTTATTTCTTCTAACCATCCCGAAAGCTTATTTGATTTATACAAGGTATATATTGTTAACACCATAATAGCTTCATATTCCAAAATTTTGAAAATACATGAAATACAGCATGTTACAGTAATATCCTAGAAAAATCTTAAAAAAAATAGCTATTTTAGCTACTAAAAAATAATTTTTATACAAACAGCCTTTAAATCCTACTACTATCAGCTCCCCAAGGTGGAAATTACGCGAATTTTAATACTATTTTTATATAATCAATATTATCCCTGACAAATGTTATTGTATGGAATAATACTAAAACTGTCATGGCGAGTGATTTGAGTAAGTAAATCATGTGGCCATCCAGTTTTTACATCACTAATTATCCCGAATTTGTTTACAGAACCTAATAGATGATGAAACAAGTTTAGCATGAGGTCATTATTGTTTCTGGATAGTCATTCCCATTAATATGCCCTTGAGCTATGAGGCAGTTACTGCCCCTATATTCTAAAGTAATCACTTAGCTTATTGTGATATATCTATAGTATAACTTCAATTATATTCTTTCACTAATTGTTCAATAATTTGATCAATATTCATTATGGATTCATGTTCTTTATCAAGATCCTTTAATTTTAAATTATTGGTTGATTGCTCATCATTGCCAATGAAAATAACATATTTAGCTTTTTGTAAATTTGCCCGCTGAATTCTCTTGCTAATTTTTCCTTTTAATTCCAAGATTACAGGAATGTTTTTATGACGTAACCTACTTGTTAAAGCAAAAGAATAATCAATATTATTTTCATTAATAGGCAAGATAAAGACTGGTCTGATATTAGGGATATCATATTTTCCCATTAAAGCGATTCTTTCTATTCCTGCAGCAAAACCAATAGCTTTTACGTCGGGACCACCTAATATTTTGCTCAAATTATCATAACGCCCACCAGCAAGTACTGTGCCTTGTGCTCCTAGCTTAGTAGTTATAAATTCAAAGGCTGTATGGCAATAGTAATCTAATCCTCTTACTAGTCGTGGATTAATTGTATATTTGATATTTAATAATTCTAGATATTTTATTAAATCATCGAAATATTTAGCAGCATTACTGCTATAATATTCTGACATTATAGGACTATTTTGTACTATTTTTTTATCATTTGTATCTTTAGAATCCAGTATTCGCATTGGGTTCTTAATTAATCTTTTTTGGCTGTCTTCTGATAATTCTGATCTAAAATCATTGAAATATTCTACTAATTTTTGCTGATAAATAGAGCGTGTTTCATTACAGCCAAGAGAATTTATTTCTAAAGTTATTTCTTGATCTATTTCTAGAGTTTTTAGAATATCAGATGCTAAATTAATTGTTTCAGCATCTGCAAGAGGTCCATCAGCACCAATATATTCAAAGTTTAATTGATGAAATTGTCTTTGTCTTCCCGCTTGCGGTCTATCATAGCGAAATACTGGGCCTGTAGAAAAAAACTTTAAAGGTAATGTTTGCTGAAGATTATTTGAAATAAAAGCTCTTATAATACTAGCGGTAAACTCAGGTCTTAGGGAGATATTATTGTCGCTTTTGTCAGTAAAATTATAGATTTCTTTGCTTACAACATCAGATGTTTCTCCAAGAGTTCTATCAAAGATTTTGGTATATTCAATTATTGGAGTACTCATGGGTTTATACCCATAGAGTTCTCCAATATGTCTAGCTATTTTGATTATATATTCATGAACCAAATATTCTTCTGGTAGTAAATCCTTAGTACCTCGTAAAGATTGAATATTTTTTAAATCATTAGAGCTATAGCTATCCATTTTGTGACCTTTTAGTAAAGAAAGATCTTAAAATATATAAAGCAAACATTAAGATAAACCAATAAATTAAAGTCCTTCCAGCAGTTAGTAGGTTAAATTCAGCATCAAACATTTGGATAGCTAATAGATAACTGCAAGCTATTAAAACAATTGGTGCAGTGATAAACACAGCAGGGCACTTGAATGGTCTGTTAGCATTTGGCATTTTGATTCTAAATAATATAACTATCAAAGCAACAACTACATAATCTATCAATGATCCCATAGAAGATAATTGAACGATAAGAGATGTTGGACAAAAACCACCTAAAATAGCTGCTATAATAGAAAATATTAAGACGGTGATATAAGGGCTATCATGTTTTGGATGAAGTTTTGCAAAACTTTTTGGTAACAACCCATCTCGTGCAATTACGTAAAAGATACGAGATGTTGCATAGATCTGCATCATTATTACAGTAGTCATACCACATACTGCTCCAGTTGCTACAATTGCTGAACCAATATTGCTATTATTTAAGCTAAGCGCATGAGCAAGTGGCTGGTCATTATTAAATTCTGAAAATGGAGCAATACCAGTAACAAGTCCAGCAATTACAACATATACTATTATTGAGACTATTAGTGAACCTACAATACCAATCATTATGTCCCGATTCGGATTTTTACATTCTTCAGATGCTGCTGCTATGGTTCCAAATCCAGTAAAAGCAAAAAATAAAATCGAAGCGCCAACTAAAACATTATTAAAACCAAATGGTTGGAAATTTTCCCAATTTGTTGCATCAAAATGTGGTGTAGCTGATATAACAAAAGCAAAGATAGCTGACATTTTTACAAATACTAAAGCAGCATTTAGTTTTTTACTATCTTTTGTTCCTAGAGATAAAACAAAATAGACAAATACTACTATTGAAAAGGCTAGTAAATTTATTATTCCACCATCCATTGGTCCAGCGGTTAAAACTTTGGGTAAATGTATTCCGCCTGCTGCTAAGATTGCTTGAACATACCCAGACCATCCAACCGCAACAACCCCAGCAGCAAATCCTAGTTCTAATATTATAACACTAGCCATTAACCAAGCAAATACTTCACCAAAAGCCACATAAGAATATGTATAAATACTACCAGAAGTTGGTAACATTGTAGCTAGTTCTGTATAAGCAAGAGCAACAAAAATACACGTTACGCCAGCAATAGCGTAAGATAACATTACTGCAGGTCCGGAATATTTTGCAGCAACTATTCCTGTTGTTACAAATACCCCCGTGCCTATTATGGCTCCAAGCCCAAGTAATATTAAGTCAAAAGCTCCCAGAGTCTTGCTAAGACCACTATTAGCTCCAATTTCTTTTATTGATTCAAAACTTTTTTTTGTAAAAAAACTCATTAGTTACTCCAATTTTAAAAGTAATTTATAGATTTCTTTCGAAATTCTACTTCTGTTGGCGATTCGTACGTTGATTTGGTGCTAATTCAGTACGCTTTAAATACTGATCCTCTGTTTCCTCTAAATTCTTTAAGCATAAACACCTAATTTTATCGCATGATTTCTCTTGTAATCCACCCCCCCCCAAGTACGCGATTATTATCGTATATCACGCATGCCTGTCCTGGAGTTACAGATTTTTCAGCAGACATTAATTTGACCCTAATTTCTGTATCACTTAGCTTACTCACTTTAGCGCTAGCAGCAGGGCGGGTCGATCGAATTTTAACTGTTACATCTAACTCTTCTTGCTCGATTATTTTTTTGCCAAGCCAATTAATATCTTTGATAATAAATTCAGTCGATTCTAAGGAAGTAACGGGTCCAACATAGACAATTTTGGTATCTGGATCTATTTTTACCACATATAGTGGTTCATGAAAAGATATTCCAAGACCGCGACGTTGACCTATAGTGTAGTTTATGATGCCAGTATGGCTACCTAGTTCAAAACCATCAACATGGATTATTTTACCTTCTTGATTAGCATCTTTACGAATATTACTAATAATCTTGCGATAATCACCATCTGGAACAAAGCAAATATCCTGACTATCTGGTTTATCTGCAATAGCTAGCCCATACTTACTTGCCATATTTCTAGTCTGTTCTTTGCTTAAGTCTCCCAAAGGAAAAGAAAGATAATTTAATTGTTTGTAAGTAGTAGCAAACAAGAAGTAGCTTTGATCTTTGCTTGGATCAATACCAGTATGCAATTCCACTCCATCTTTTCCCTCAATTTTCCTAACATAATGTCCAGTAGCAAGGCAATCTGCTCCTAAGTCTTTAGCAACTTTTAATAGATCTTTAAACTTAACTGATTGATTACATTTTACGCAGGGTAAAGGCGTTTCACCTCTAATATAACTGTCAGCAAAATCATCAATCACTGATTCTTTAAACCTGCTTTCATAGTCTAATACATAATGTGGAATATTAAGCTTGGCAGCTACCATTTTAGCATCATAAATATCCTGACCAGCGCAACAAGCATTTTTTTTCATTGTAGCTAGTCCGTGATCATACAATTGTAAAGTTATACCTATAACTTTATGACCTTGTTCACATAGCATAGCAGCAACTGTTGAGCTATCAACGCCACCAGACATTGCAACAACTATTGTAGATGGATTATTTATCTTACTATTCACATTATTATTCCATTAAGAGGCTCTGTTTAAAAGTAGAGTATTTAAGATAGATATCAAAGACTACTTTAAGGTTAAACAAAAAAACAGTATATTAACCCGAACTATGTTTAAGAGATTTTAGGTTTTGCTGGTTTAATTTGATAAGCAATTAAAGCAGCAAAAAGAGAAGCAAAGAAATTTGTTGGAGACCTATGTTTACTTGGATGTATATTGAACTGTTCTTTGATATAGCCAA
>JAJIYR010000067.1 GCA_020881085.1 Rickettsia endosymbiont of Bryobia graminum
AGATGAAGTAATTAATGAGTATATAAATAACCATACAGAAGCTCATAAACCAACTTCTATTTCTAACATTAGATTGGAATAAGCTTTAGCTTAAACTCTACGGCACTTCTAGTGCCTACCATCAACCTACCGGCTCTCAGCCGCTAGTGGTTGAGTATTTAGGAGCAGCTGTTGAGTTAATTACCTCTATTAGTAAGCCTAAAGAACTAAGTAAAGCATGGGATAATTTTGCCAAATCAGCTAAAGATCTTGGAAAAGCTATAAGTAAATCTTTAGGTAGCGAAAAAACACGTTAAGATACTTTATTCAGTTTTTTCCATACTAAGCTGATAGTAAATATTGCTAAGCTTGCCATGGTTCCTACAAATACTCCTCTAAGTCCATAGAATTGGTGAGCAATAAAAATTTCCCATACCAGGAAAATAGTTGCTCCACCAATGCCACTTATAACCATCATTGTTTTTGAAATTGTAATATCAAATAGAGCGAATACTAAAGGAACTAATATTATTGGTCCCCAGAAACCAGTGATAAATACTACTAAATCAATAACATTATTAAATCTTAAAGAGAGTAATATAGCAGAGCTACCAATTATAACGTTGGCAATTCTAGCAATTAGTAATAATTTTTTTTGATCTTGGATATTAAACATTGGGTTAAGCAAATCTTTTACTAATGTTATAGTTGTGATATTTAAATCTGAATCAGCAGTAGACATGACTGCTGCAAGCATTCCAACTATTACTAGCCCTTTTAATCCAGTAGGTATTATTTGGTCGATTAGGTAAGGTAATGCAAAGTTGGATGGTTGCCAAGGATATAAGTTATAAGCTATTAAGCCATTGATAGTAACAATTAATAAAAATAAGCCATATATAGAAGATTTTATATATATAGCTTTTTTTGTTGCGTGTGGATCCTTGTTAATTAATATTCTTTGAATAAAATGTGGATATAAATTCATCACGTAGAAGCCTAACATAGCTGTAAGTGTGTTAACAAATAACTCGTAGGTAAAATTATTATTATGTATTAGATATGCTTTTTCTGGAGGGATTTGGTGTATAAACTCTAGAAGACCAATTTTTGTTAAGCCGGATATTGCTATTATTGGAATTGCCACCATCATGGCAAAGAATTGCAATAAATTAGTAAATATTACTGATCGTATCCCTCCTATAGTTGTATAGATAATCACAATACTATAGCTTAAGATTACTCCCTGTACATAATTGATTTTTAAGAGGTATTGAAAAATATAACCACTAACGCTTATCTGTGCAGCAACAAATCCGATAGATACAATTATACTTGTCATACCAGCAATAAAGCGTCCCACTTTGCCATAATATTTTGATACTATATCTCCTATACTTTTGGCGCCATAATGTTTAATTATTTGCGGAACAATGTAGATGGCAATTAATAAATCAATTGGTATTGCAAGTATTAATCCATATGTATATGAGATATCTCCTGCAAAAGCTTTTTCTGCAATACCAAAAGTAGTTGCGCCACCAACAGAAGAAACAAAGATTGTTGCAACTAAAAATATCTTACTAGTGGCTGCTTTATTACTTATATTCGCGTAGCTACTGAAGCTAGCTAATTTAGATTTTTGGTATATACCAACAAAAAGTATTGATATTAAGTATAAAAATACAATAGCAATGTCAATTGTCATTTTAACCGAATTACTTGTTTAATATGTGTATTTCTGAAGCTGACTTATCACTTAATCATCAATAATTATATTGTGTAATAAATTTTAGTGATAGCGATAAATTATATACTATAGAGTCACCATTGGCGACATAGGTTTAGATTTTTTATCATGACGTGACCTTATGCAATTCACTTTGGAGGTAGTCAAGAATCATAGCAATAATTAGATATGATTGCAACTGAATTAATATGACAAATATAACATGATTGGAAGAAAATCTATGATTTATTTAAGAAGTACACAAAAAATCTTGACTCTATAGCTACATTTTAATATTCTGACCATATAGTCCCACATTATCCCAAATTTTACCAAAAATTGTGAGGCTTTAGTTAGATAATGATGTGTGTACCATATTTAAAGAATTTAGTTACTAATAAGGCTGTAAAATCAAGTATTGAGTCAGTTGCTTATTTTGAGGTAGTTGAAGGTTAAAAATGGGAATTTTTTTATCAAAATATATAAATAACCTTGATAAAAAAGGGCGTGTTTCAGTCCCTGCTAGTTATCGTTCTGCTTTAGGCGACCAGTCATTTAATGGGGTGATAGCCTATCCATCTTTTAGAAATAAATGTATTGAAGCTTGTAGTTTAAAAAGATTAGAAGAGTTAAGTAAGATCATTCAAACTTTAGATCCTTACTCTGAAGAGCGGGATGCTTTTGAAACAATTATTCTCGCAGAAGCTGTACAACTTTCATTGGATGGTGAGGGGAGAGTAATTCTTCCTAAGTCTTTAATGGACCATGCTGATATTTTAGATCAGGTTTGTTTTGTAGGGAAAGGATTGATTTTTGAGATGTGGCAGCCACAAAATTATGAGATTTATCTTTCTAGTGCGCGCCAGATTGCTCAAAATAACCGTTTAACTTTAAAAAACATATAAGGATATGGATCAGAATAAATTGCTACATAAGCCAGTAATGTTAGAAGAAGTTAAATATCTTTTAAAGCTAAAGGATGATGGTAACTACTTAGACTGTACTTTTGGTTTTGGGGGATATAGTAAGATGATTCTTGAAAATAGTGGTGGCAAATTAATAGCTATTGATCGTGATCCTAATGTTAAAATTTATGCTGACCAGCTTATAAAAGAATATCCAAATAGGGTAAAATTTATTCAAGTTGATTTTGCTGAAAGTATTTCTGAGCTTACCTCACAAAAATTTGACGGTATAGTTATGGATTTGGGTGTATCTTCTATGCAACTTGATTCAGGAGATAGGGGGTTTTCATTTACTTACGATGGACCTCTTGATATGAGAATGAGTTCTTCCGGCTATAGCGCTGCTGATTTTATTAACGATGCAGAAGAGCAAGAAATAGCAGATATAATTTATCAATATGGTGATGAAACTCATTCAAGAAAAATTGCTAAAAAGATAGTAGAAGAAAGAAAAATATCCCCTATTACTAATACCTTAAGATTGGCAAATATTATCCGTAGTTGTTTAGGTTTTAGGAAAGGTAAAATAGATCCTGCTACTAAAACTTTTCAAGCGCTTCGTATTTATATTAATGATGAATTGGGTCAATTAGAAAAATTTTTAGATAATTGTAGAAATTTTTTATCTCCCAAAGGTAAATTAGTAATAGTCTCATTTCATTCACTAGAAGATCGAATAGTTAAGAATTTTTTTAAAATAAATTCAGCAAGACTAGAAGCCAGGTCAAAATATTCCAAAAAATTAGAGCAACATAATAGTAATGAATGGCTTAAAATTTTGACAAAAAGACCAATCACTCCCACATTAAAAGAAATTGCTGAAAATTCAAGATCTAGATCCGCAAAATTAAGAGCTGCTGAGAATGTAGCTAAAGGAGAGGATTAAGCATGTTGGTGAGAATATTTAGTTACTTAGTAGTAATAATCATAATTTTTGCTATCTACGGCTTATTTACTATTAAAGATCTAGTTGTCAGTTTACGTTATCAGATTGATAATGTTACAAAGCAAGTTGTAGCAGAGAATAATCAAATCCATATCTTAAAGGCTGAGCAAGCTTATCTTATATCGCCAACTAGATTAAGAAAATTATCTGATGCATATTTACAATTAGGTAATATTAAGATTACTCAGATGATTACTGATCCTTTAGTCCCTATAAGTAGTAAATATGTAAAATCTGATGATGAAGGTCAGTCACATTTTTCAAAAACAAGTGGTAAATGGCGTTATAAAACAAATTATAATAATAAATATATTAAGACTGTTTCCAATAAAAATTAGGTTCAAAATTGTGAATACAGAATGAGAGATAATATATTTTTCGAATCAATTAAAAACATTGCATCAAAGATCAAAAAGATTTTTGCTAACGCTGTATTATGGGATATTTCTAACAGTAATATTAAAATTAGATTATTAACAGTTATATTATTTTTTATATTATTTTTTTGTGGTCTATCATATCGTTTAATTATGATAGCTACTCATGAATATGTTAAACCATCTGAGTATCAAGTAAAAAACATTTTTAGAAAAGAAATAGTAGACCGTAATGGAAATTTACTAGCAGTAAATTTACCTTCTTCTTCTTTATATGCTAACCCTAAAAAAATTATTAATCCAGAACAATCTGTAGATAAATTATTAAAAATTTTGCCAAAACTTGATAAAGCAAAATTACTTGCTGAATTAAAGAGTGATAAGAGTTTTGTTTGGATACAAAGAGACCTTCTACCACAAGATCAACAGGCAATATCTAACTTAGGAATGCCGGGATTTATGTTTGAGCAAGAGCAAAAGAGAATTTATACTTTTGCTAATTTATTATCGCATGTTATAGGTTATGTAGGTAGAGATTTGGTTGGTCTTTCTGGTTTAGAAAGATCATACAATCAATTTCTAACAGATTCAGACCCAAATATGAGTGTTGATCAACATAGAAGGCCTTTAGAATTATCAATAGATGTTAGGTTACAAAATATTTTAAGTGAGGAAATAGATCGGTCTATTAAAGAATTTAGTGCAATAGGAGGTGTGGGCGTAATTGTTAACCCTAACAATGGAGAGATTTTAGCTCTTGTTAGTAAACCTGATTTTAATCCTCACTATCCTAGTTTAGCTAAACCTGAGGAGCTGTTTAATATGGCAAGCCTAGGAATATATGAGACTGGTTCTGTATTTAAAACATTAACTATGGCAGTAGCCTTTGATACTAATTGTATCACGATGAATGATGCTTATGATATCACTCATATGAAAGTTAATGGATTTAATATTAAGGACGCCCACCCAAGACAAGGTTGGCATAGTGTATCAGAGATTTTTCTCCATTCATCAAATATTGGCACAAGTCAAATTATTTTTGAGATTGGCAAACAGAGATTTAAGGAATATTTAAAGAAATTAGGTTTATTAGAGCAACTTAAAATTGAGATACCAGAAAAAGGGACTCCATTATTTCCATCCGATAAAAGGTGGAGTGATCTAACAACTGCAACAATGTCTTATGGTTATGCTCTTTCTATTAGTCCTTTGCATTTTGTTCAAGCAATGGTATCAGTAGTTAATGGTGGAGTTTTATATGATTTGACCTTAATTAAAAAGAAAAATCAAAATTTAATAGGAGTAAAAGTTTTTTCAGAAGAAACTACTAAACAAATGAGTAAATTATTTAGAGCAGTAGTAAAAGAAGGAACTGGTAAGAGGGCAGAAGTAAAAGGATATTTTGTAGGTGGGAAAACAGGGACAGCTGAAAAGCTTTCCGCAGCAGGTAATGGTAAAAGAAGATATTTAAAAAATAGTAGATTTGCAGGGTTTCTGGGAGTCTTGCCTGCTGATAAACCACAATATTTAATTTATATAATGCTTGATGACCCGCAAGGGACAAAAGATACATTTGGCTTTACTACAGGTGGTTGGAATGCTGCCCCAACAGTAGGTAGAGTTTTTACAAGAATGGTTTCATTATACGGAATAGAACCTATTTATCAGGGTGAGGAGTTATAGTTAACTCCAATTATGGGTAAAGAAGTAAATTATTATAGAATATTACTCAATGTCAAAATCAAAATATCGATCTTTATATGGTTCATTTTCTAAAGTATAGTGCCACCACTCTACTTCATATTCTTTAAAGCCATGTTTTGTCATCTTACTGCGAAGATAATTACGGTTTTGTAAATATTGTTCTGGTATTAAATTAGACTCATGAGCAGACGCTAAATCCATGAGATCTACAGAACTATACATATCTACTGTATTATCATTGAAATAAGCTATAGAGCGCCCATCCTTTAGATCTCTCATAATTGGTTTAGGATTTTTCTCTAGAGTTTTTCCTAGCTCAATAATTGTTAAATCAACAGTGCTTCCTCGACAATGTGCTGATCTATTTGAAACATAGCCCAACTTGAAAATCTCGGATTTACTAATATAAGGATAATAAAATTCTTTCATTTTTTGGTCATTAATATTCATCCCCCAATTAACAAAATGTTGTACAGCCTTATAGGGCCTATAAGCGTCATAAATTACTAAAGAATAATTATCATTTTTGAGATCCTGTTGAATATCTTTAAGAGCAATTGCTGTTTGTACAGTTAAAACAGTTCTAGGAGCTTTATAACCATGGATTCTTTCGCCTATAAAATTTTTATTATCATAGTATATCATGCTTTGGAGAATAGTAGAATCAATTTGATCTAGATATACAAAATTTTCTGGTAAATTAGAGGTAATATTTTTCATAATTATGTGATCCTAATTACTAATCAGAGGTTATTTATATTGAAAACTATAAATCTGAGCAAAAATTAATCATTAATAATAATAAATTTATTGTCAATATAAAATATTAACATATTATTCCTAATATATTTCTTAACTTAAATAGTAAATAACACTGATGAGAAAAATTGTAATATCTGGGATGATTGGAAACGCCCTAGAATGGTACGACTATGCCTTATATGCTCAATTTGCAACAATAATTGGTATGCATTTCTTTCCAGATTCAGCAATGCGAGAAACATTAACTTTTGCTGTATTTGCTGTTGGTTTTATAGTTAGACCGCTTGGAGGAATAATTTTTGGTAACATAGGTGATAAATTTGGTAGACGTACCGCTCTTGTTATAGGCATTATTACAATGGCGATTCCTACAGCTGGTATAGGATTATTACCTGGTTATGCAACTATCGGAATAGTTGCTCCAATAATTTTAGTATGTATAAGATTATTACAGGGTTTTTCTCTTGGAGGAGAATTTAGCGGTTGCATTGCTTACATTGTTGAGCATGCTGAAGCTAAAGATCGTGGCATCGCAGGTAGTGCTTCATTTGTTAGTATGTGTATTGGTATGTTATTTGGACTTGCAACTGCAAGTCTATTTACATGTTGTATGGAGCATGAAGCGTTAGTGGCATGGGGATGGAGAATACCATTTATTGCTGGGTTATTTATTGGTTCTATAGGTCTATATATTAGAAAAAATCTATCAGAAAGTCCTATTTATAAAGCTGCTAAAGAATCAGGCCGTTTGTCTAGATTTCCTCTACGTGAAACTTGTACTAAATATTGGTTTGAATTAATTTTAGCTATAGGTCTTTACGTAACAGTTACAGGTCCATTCTATACTGCAACAGTTTTTGTAGGTAATTTCATGAAAACACTTGGTTATAGTGATAATCAAAGCTCTATAGTTGGTAGCGTAATTTTAATTACTATGATTATTGTTCTACCTATTTCTGCTTTAGTTTCAGATAGGATAGGGAGACGGCCTGTACTAATTACTGGTGTAGTATTAATGATATTGTTGATTTATCCTATCTTTTTAGGTCTTGGATCAATGAATTTTACTATTGCTATTATTTCTCAAATTATATTTTCAGCGATACTTTCTATTTATATGGGGCCAATACCAACCGTTTTGGTAGAACTATTTCCAACTAGCGTTCGTTTTACTGGTGTTGCTCTGTCGTATAATTTATCTGCTGCAATATTTGGGGGTACTGCACCAGTAATGGGTATGATGTTAACAAAATATCTCAATGACATATATGCACCATCTTATTATTTAATAATTTTGATGGTATTAACATGTATTACTTTAAAATTCTTTAAAGAGACTTATCGAAAAGATTTAGTGGAAGCAAAAGATTAATTATGGAAGAAATGTTTGAAGTACCTCATGGTGAAAATAAGGTGTTATTGCACTCGTGTTGTGCTCCTTGTTCTGGTGATCTTATGGAAAAAATGTTAGAAGCAGGTATTGATTTAACAATTTTCTTTTATAACCCTAATATTCATCCTAAGAAAGAATATGAGATTCGTAAAAATGAAAATATTCGCTTTGCTGAAAAAATGGGTATTAAGTTTGTTGATGCAGATTATGATGTTCAAAACTGGTTTGCAAGAGCAAAAGGTATGGAATACGAACCAGAGAGAGGTATACGCTGTTCTATGTGCTTTGACATGCGTTTTGAACGTACGGCTCTTTATGCCTATGAAAATGGTTTTAAAGTTATAACTAGTTCTCTTGGTATCTCTCGTTGGAAAGATATGAATCAAATTAATGAGTCAGGTCTTAGGGCTGCTTCTCATTATGAGGGAGTGAGTTATTGGACATATAGCTAAGCCGATTGAGTTAATTGCATAGCGAAGGTTATTGCATCTAAGAAATCATCAAATCGTTTAATAACTTTTCTTAAGTTACGTTTAAAATTTGCCCAGAATTTCTCTATAGGGTTTAAATCAGGAGAGTAA